>JBLMXA010000001.1:0-10008 GCA_050257515.1 Acidobacteriota bacterium
CGCGAGCTCGAAGCGCGGCGCGAGCAGCCGCGCGATGTCCGCGAACGTGTAGCTCTGCACGTGCTCCTTCGTGCGCCGGTAGAGATCGGCGCCGAGCAGCCTGCGGTACAGCGCGTACGCCGAGCGCGGCTCGCCCTCGACCGGCACGAACGCGACGAACCGGCCGCCGGGCCGGAGCACGCGCGCGACCTCGGCGACGAGAAACTCGGGATCGTCGACGTGCTCGAGCGTGTCGACGATCACGACCGCGTCGAACGACGCGTCGCCGTACGGCAGCTCGCGCGACACGATCCGCCGGAACTCGATCCCGGCGTGCGGCTCGCTCCAGTCGCGGACGTCGCAGCCGGCGAGCCGTAGCTGCGGCCGCTGCTGCGCGAACGTGCGCAGGATCTTGCCGTCGCCGGAGCCGACCTCGAGCACGTCGCCGGCCCCGGGCAGGTGCTCGAGCAGGTAGCGGACCTTGAGCGCCGGCAGGTTCGCCGCGCGCGGATCGATCGGCTGGCTGCCCCAGCGAGGCTCGGTCGCCGCCACCATCACCCGAGCCGGCGGGCGACGAACGGGTTCGCGTCGAGGAAGCGCAGCGTGTCGACGACGCTGTCCTCGATCGTGCGCGTCGGTGCCCAGCCGAGCGCGCGGATCTTGTGGGTGTCGAGCAGGATGCGCGGCGAGTCGCCGACCCAGCCGCGCTCGCCGCCCGCGTAGTCGAGCCGAGGCGTCACGCCCATCGTCCGCGTGATGATCGCGATCGACTCGTCGACCTCGAGCCACTCGGTGTGGCCGAGGTTGAAGATGTTGATGCTCTGCCGCGCCTTGTCCACCGCCGCGAACATCGCGGCGACGCAGTCGGCGACGTGCAGGTAGCTCTTCTTCTGCTTGCCGTTGCCGAGCACCGCGAGCCGCGTCGGATCCTGCTTCAGCCGGTGCCAGAAGTCGATCACGTGGCCGTGGCTGTAGCGCGGGCCGAGCAGCGACACGAACCGGAAGATCCAGCAGCGAAAGTCGAAGCCGAGCGCGTACGACGTGCACAGCCCCTCGGCGGCGACCTTGGAGGTCGCATAGATCGACGTCTGCACCGGGAACGGCGCGTCCTCGGGCGTCGGCACGATTGTCGCGTCGCCGTACACCGAGCCCGTCGACGAGAACGCGATGTCGCGCACGCCCTCGGCGCGCATCGCCTCGAGCACGTTCTGCGTCGCGACGACGTTCTGGTCGATGCACTTGCGCGGCTCGCGCAGGTTGTCCTTGATGTCGGCGTTCGCGGCGAGGTGGAACACGAAGTCGACGCCGCGCATCGCGTCCTCGAGCGCGCCGCGCAGCAGCAGGTCGCCCTCGACGAGGCGCACCGACTTCGGCACGAGCTCGCGGAAGCCGGTCGAGAAGTTGTCGATCACGGTGACGCGCGCGCCGCCCGCGAGCAGCGCGTCGGCGACGTGGCTGCCGATGAAGCCGGCGCCGCCGGTGACGAGGACCGACTTACCCGACCACATGCGCTACTTCTTCGTCGGCCGCGCGGCCCACGCGGCGTTGAACTCGGCGATCGTCTCGATCGTGCGCGGGTTCCACACCATCTTGCGCAGGATCGGCGGCGTCACCGTCGGCACGTGCGCGCCGGCCTCGAGCGCCTCGTTGACGTCCATCAGGTGGCGCATCGAGCCGACGATGATCTTCGCGGGCAGCTGCTCGCGATCGATCACCTCGCGCGTCGCCTCGATCACCGGCCGCACGTCGTAGCCCATGTCGCGCACGCGGCCCGAGAAGATGCTGACGTACGTCGCACCGCCGAGCGCGGCGAGGTAGGCCTGGTTCATCGCCATCAGGCACGTGACGTTCGTCTTGATGCCGCGCTTGACCAGCGTGTGGTTGACGCGCAGGCCGATCTCGGAGAACGGCACCTTGATCGTGATCCGCTGCACGTCCCACGCGTGATACGCGAGCGCCTCCTCGACCATCTCGCTCTCGCGCTCGGTGGTCAGCTCGACCGATACGTCGCCCGTGGACACGGCGAGGATCTCGCGGATCACCTCGGCGAGCTCGGCCTCGGGCTTCTCGCGCGCGATGATGAGCGGGTTCGTGGTCACGCCGGAGAGGCATCCCCAGGCGTAGAGGTCCTTGATCTCCTTCGGATCCGAGCTGTCGATGAAAAGGCCCACGCCTTCCCATAACACGAAGCCGCTCAGCGTTCGCGGGCGATCTCGTCGGCGAGCGCGAGCAGCGTGGCGGCGCGCAGGTCGGGCGTGATCTCGCCACGATACGGCCCGACGACGGCGGTCCGCAGGGCCGCCGCCCGCCCCGCCTCGACGTCGACCGGAGAATCTCCGATCATCCACGACCGCGCCGCGTCGCCGTGCAGGCGCTCGAGAAGCGCCGTCAGCATGCCCGGCCGCGGCTTGCGGCACTCGCACGCGCGCACCAGCTCCGGCTCGCCGGCGGGGCCGCCGACCGGGTGGTGCAGGCACACCTCGACCGCCGCGATCGCGACGCCGCGCTCGGCGAGCCGCGCGACGAGCGCCGCGTTCGTGCGCGCGACCTGCTCGCGCGTCGCCTGGCCCTTCGCGGGGCCGGGCTGGTTCGTCGCGATCGCGAGCACGAAGCCGGCGCGCGAGAGCGCGTGCAGCCCGGCGATCGCGTCGGGCAAGAAGCGCAGGTCGCCGGGCGAGAACGCGCTCGTGGTCGCGCCCGCCGCGTCGAGCACCGACTCGACGATCGTGCCGTCGCGATCGAGGATCGCGAGCTTCAGCGGACCGACTCCCACTTCGTCGACACCTGCTGCAGCGCCGGGTGGCTGACGAGCAGGTGCCAGATCACCGCGCAGAAGCCCTCGGTGTGCGGCGTCACGCGCGCCGGCGCCACCGTCGGGATCACGACGCAGGCGTCGGCGACCTGCTTCGTGAAGCCGCCGTCGCGGCCGACGATTCCGAAGATCTGCGCGCCGACCTGCTTCGCGAGCTCGAGCGAGCGCACGAGGTTGACGCTGACGTTCTTGTCGCGGTTGCCGCCGCCGACCGAGAACACGAGCACGCCGTCGCCGGCGCGCAGCCGCGAGCCGCGCAGCCACTCGACGAAGCTCGTGTCCCAGCCCTCGTCGTTGACGCGCGCGGTGAGCTCGCTGACGTTGTCGGTCGGCGCGTACGCCTCGAAACCGCACAGCTTGCGGAAGTCGTTCACCGCGTGGCTGGCGTGGCCGGCGCTGCCGCCGACGCCGAGGATGAACAGCCGGCCGCCGCCCTCGCGGACGCCCGCCAGCCCGGTGGCAAGCGCCTCGATCGCGTAGCGGTCGAGCCCGCGTACGAGCTCGATGGTCTCCTCGAGATACTGGTCGGTGAAGCTCATGATCTGTGGAAGTTCGCCATGATTCGCGCGCCGTCGAAATCGAACCGGAAGCGCATCGGCCGCAGGCCGCGCGCGACCATCGCGTCGTGCACGCGCCGGCGGTCGCTGGCGCGCGCGTAGAACATGAAGAAGCCGCCGCCGCCCGCGCCCATCAGCTTGCCGCCGATCGCGCCGGCGGCGCGCGCGGCGTCGTAGTGGTCGTCGATCGCGCTGTCGGCCATGTTCGCGGCGAGCTTGCGCTTGTTCGTCCAGTGCTCGTGCAACATCTCGCCGTAGCTGTCGATGTCGCCCGACAGCAGGATCCGCTTCGTCTCGTGGCCGAGCGCCTTGATGCGGTGCATGCGCTCGACCGCCGCGTCGCTGTTGCTCGCGATCGTCTGCTGCTGCTGCACGAGCACGCTCGACGCCGAGCGCTCGACGCCGGAGTAGAAGATCACGAGGTTCGACTCGAGCTCGTCGATCACCTCCTCGCGCACCGGCAGCCGCTCGACGTCGACCGAGCCGTCCTTGTGGAACGTCAGCGCGCTGATGCCGCCGTACGCCGCGATGTACTGGTCTTGCTTGCCGATCGGCTCCTCGAGCACGTCGATCTCGAGGTGGCACGCCTCGCGCGCGAGCTGCTCGGCGCTCACGCTCTCGCGCTTGAACGCGTGAAGGCCGTTGAGCAGCGCGACCGTGAAGCTCGACGAGCTGCCGAGCCCGGTGTTCGCCGGCACGTCGGCGAGGCTGTGCAGCTCGAGGTTCGAGCGCAGGTCGACCTGCTTCAACGCGGCGCGGTAGATCCGGTGCTTGATCTTGTCGACGTCGTCGACGGTCTCGGTCTCCGAGTACGCGAGCCGGATCGTGTTGTAGAAGCGGCGGCCGACACACACGAACACGAACTTGTCGACCGCGGCGGCGACGAGGAAGCCGCCGTGCTCGCGCGAGTAGGCCGGCAGATCGGTGCCGCCTCCTCCGAGGGAGAACCGGACCGGGGCGCGCGAGACGATCATGCAGCTGCCCAAGACCCTTTCACGGGCGACCCGCGGTCGCAAGGTCGCCGGCGCGCCGCCCGATCGGCATCGCGTGCTTGCCGACGAGGCGCGTGGCGAGCCGCACGACCGGGCGCGCCGAAAACCGCGCTGCGGTCCGGTACATGGCGCCCTTGAGGCCGCGGTCGCTGCGGCCGACGTAGCCGAGCTGCGCGTGGGTCACCGAGTCCTCCGCGCGCAGCAGGGCTCGCCGTTCGGCGCGCGACAGCAGGTCGGGCTCGATCACCTCGAGACCGACCTGCTCGAAGTAGCGGCGGATCGTCGCCGGGCTGAAGTAGTAGAGGTGACCCTCGGGCACGATGTACGGCCAGCGCTTGCCTAGCAGCCGCGCGAACGCGCTGCGCTCGTTGCCGGTCGAGTAGATGAAGATGCCGCCGGGCGCGAGCAGGTCGCGCACCTTCGCGAAGAACGCGCGCGGATCGCGAACGTGCTCGACGACCTCGGTCGCGTTGATGACGTCGAAGCACGCGCGGCCGAGCTCGGCCGAGACGAGATCACCCTCGATCACCGGCGCGCCCGACGATCGCCGCGCGACGTCCGCCGCGTAGCTCGAGAGCTCGAGTCCGGTGACGTGATCGTAGCCGAGCTCGCGCAGCACGCGCAGGAACGCGCCGGTGCCGCAGCCGACGTCGAGGACGCGGACGTCGGTTCCGGGCCGCAGCAGGCGGATCTTCTCGACGATCCCGAGGCTCTCCTCGCGGCGCTCCGGCCACTGGTCGAGCATCACGTAGTCGACCGACGTGTCGAACCCCGAGCCGCGGAAGTACGCCTCGTCGTAGAGCGCGGCGTTCTCGGCCTCGGTGAGCCGCGGGTTGACGAACACGAGCCCGCAGCCGGCGCAGCGAACCACGCCGAACCGCTGCTTCGTGACCGCGCCGAGCTTCTCGAGCAGCGGGATGAACCGCGCCGAGCCGCAAAGGTTGCACGCCGCGAGCGTCTCCACGGCCGGCTATGTAGCACGCTGGCTCGCCAGATAGGCGTCGAGCTCGGCGAGCCCGGCCGGCGAGCCGACCTCGTAGAACCGCTCGCGCGCGACACGCGCGCGCAGTCGGTGGCGCGCCGCGAGCTCGCGCTGGACGGCGTCGAGGCCGAGCGGGCCCTCGGGCAGCGCGGCGATCACGCTGCGGCGCAGCGCGGTCGCGCCGTAGTCGACGTGATCGAACGCCGGATCGTCGACGGTCTTGTCGTAGCGCACGACCCACGTGCCGTCGGTGACGACATTCGAGCGATCGTAGCGGTTCGCGTTGTGGAAGATCGCCATCACGCCGTCGCAGTCGGTGTGCCCCTGCAACAGGCGCAGCGGCTCGCCGTAGTCGAACGGCAGGTAGCTGTCGCCGTACGTGACGACGAACTCGGAGTCGAGGTGCGCGAGCGCGGCGCGGATCGCGCCCGCGGTGCCGAGCAGCCGGCCCGCGGGTTCCTCGACGTAGGTCACGCGCACGCCGAACCGCGCGCCGTCGCCGACGTGCGCGCGGATCTGCTCTCCGAGGTGGGCGACGAGCAGCACGACGTCCGTCAGCCCCGACCGCGCGAGCAGCTCGAGCTGCCACTCGACGAACGGCCGCCCGCCGACCACGAGCAGCGATTTCGGAACCGTCTCGCTGCGCGGCCGCATCCGCGTCGCGAGCCCACCGGCGAGCACGACGGCCTGCACGGCTAGCGCTTCACGCCGATCGCGGCCAGGTTGAGGCCGTACGGCAACGTGACCGCCTCCTCGAGCCGGCGGAACACCGGGAACACGTAGCGATCGAACGCGCGCACGCCGCCGGCGCCGACGCGCTCGCGCTTGAGGACGCGGCCGGCGACCAGCCACGGCAGGATGCCGATCAGGTTGCAGTAGTGCAGCGAGCGCACGTCGAAGCCGGCGTCGCGCAGCGCCCGGTCGAGGCCGTCGCGCGTGTAGCGGCGGTAGTGGCCGACCGCGCGATCGAGGCTGCCGAACAGCTCGGGACGCGCGGGCACGTAGATGCCGACCGCGCCGCCGGGGCGCAGCGCTTCGTGCATCGCGCGCAGGCAGTCGACGTCGTGCTCGACGTGCTCGATCACGTTCGACGACACGATGCAGTCGACGCACGCGCCGCCGTGCGCGGCGAGGTAGTCGTCGAGCGTGCCGCGGAACACCGCGATCGGACGGCCGGCGAATCGGCGATCCATGACGTCGCATAGCTCCGCGTTCGGCTCGACCGCGACGATGTCGGACGCGCCGAGCTCGAGCAGCGCGTTCGCGAGCCCGCCGGTGCCGGCGCCGTGATCGACGATCCGCCCGCGCGCGATGCCCGCGAACAGCGACGCCTGCCACGCGAAGTAGTTCACCGCCTCGTCGCGGCTGTGCATGCCGAACGGCAGCTGCTCGCCGCGCCGGCGTTCGACATCGATGTGATCGCGCGAGACCATGGTCAGCTTTCGTAAGGCATCCACGCCTCGAGGTGGCCCTCGCACGGGCAGATGCGCGGATCGCCCTGAGCTATATAGCCGCACAGCTCGACGTGCCAGTACAGGCCCAGGCTGATCGCGAGCCAGAACACGTAGACGGCGAGGTGCCGGCGCGCGACCAGGCCGAGCGCGAGGAAGAAGATCGGGCAGCCGAGCACGAGCGGGCCGAGCTGCCAGTAGCCACCGCCGCGCGCCGCGATCACCGCGAGCTCGCGCACGAGCACGATCGCGCACGACACCGCGAGGAACATCAGCTCGTCGCGGCCGAACCGCTTGCCGAGCTCCTTGCCGCACATCGCGACCGCGGCGAGCCCGCCGGCGATGCCGAGCATCGGCAGGTTCTGGCTCGTGAAGCCCTTGATCCAGAACGACGGCTCGACGAGCGGCTTGAGGCCGAGATCCGGCATCCCGGCGGTGAACGGGTGCTGCGCGCGGAAGTACACCCACGCGTCGCCGAGGAAGATCCGGTACGCGAGGAACGTCAGCGCGACGCCCCAGATCGCGAGCGGGATCGCGCAGAGCGGCCGCCACCACCTGGCGACCTTCTCCTGGTGGCGCGTCGCGGCGGCCGCGAGCGCGGCCGCGACGAGCCCGAAGCCGATGCCGACGGCGCTCGGCGACAGCGCGGTCGCCGCGCCGACGAGCACGCCGGCCCACACCCAGCGATCCTTCGCGACGCACAAGAAGCCGCCGAGCGTCAGCGCCGCGATCGCGGCCTCCGGATACGGCGTGACGACGAGGAACGCGGTCGGGTAGAGGTTGAACGCGAACAGCGCGGCGTACGCGGCGCCGCGCCCGAGCCGGTCGGTCAGCGTCTTGCTCGTCCACAGCAGGTTCAGCACGAGCGCGGCGAGGCACGACATCACGACGAGCACGTAGTCCGCCGGGACGTCGACGATGTCGGTGACCTCGCCGGCGGCGAGCCCGTACCCGGGGAACCACGCGACGCCGCAGTCGGTGTACTGCAGGTCGGTCGCCTGGTCGGGATCGGTCGGGCACGCGGTGATGCCGCGGATCGCGAAGCCGATGTAGTGCTGCGCGTCCCACCGCGACACGACGAGCCGCGACCAGTGGTGCGGCTGGCGCGGGCCGCGCACCGCGACGGAGGGCGCGTCGGGATCGGAGTAGTGCGGCGCGTCGGGCGACGCCTTGAACGGCTGCTCGAGGCGCTCGTGCCCCGCCTTCGCGAACGCGAAGATGTTAAACGCGACGAGCACGACCGCGATCGCGACGCGGAAGTGCAGCTCGCCCGCGAGCTTGTCGAGCTGCGGCAGGTAGCGCTGTTTGAGCGTGGCGAGCATCAGTACCTCAGGAACGTCTCGAGCCTGCCCTGGCAGTCGCAGATGCGCGGATCGCCCTGCGAGATGTAGTTGCACATCTCGAGCTCCCAGTAGATCGCGAGGCAGAACACGATCCACAGCACGAACAGCAGCGGGTACTTGCGCATCAGCTTGCCAGCGCACAAAAACCCGACGACGAACAGCATCATGTAGCGGGCGATGCCCCACGCGAGCAGCGGCGCGACCATCGCGAACGCGGCGGTGATCGCGCCTCCGCCGACGAGGAACGCGAGCTCGGTCGCCGGCAACGGCCGCAGCACGTCGCGGTAGACGAGCAGCACGATGCCGACGAGCGCGATCCACATCACGCCGTCCATGTTCTGGCCGCCGAGCGACGCGATGTAGCTCGCACCGTCGTAGAGCCGCTCGAACGAGTGCTTGTCGCCGAACGCGTGGCGCGCGCGGAAGAACGCCCACG
Source organism: Acidobacteriota bacterium (assembly GCA_050257515.1). Lineage (GTDB taxonomy): Bacteria > Myxococcota_A > Polyangia > Haliangiales > Haliangiaceae > JABFXX01. The sequence continues at coordinate 8,553 of JBLMXA010000001.1, forward strand.
CATCGCCGACGTAGATCTCGAGCGCGAGCATCGTCGCGAGCTGGCCCCAGCCGGCGAGCGAGCACGACGCGAGCGGCATCCACCAGCGCGGCGCGCCCTGCTTGCGCTTCTGCCACGCGCCGGCGAGCGCGGCGAAGCCGAACGCGAACGTGTACGCGACCGCGTGCGGGCGCAGCGCGGTGGTCGCGCCGATGCACAGCGACGCGAGCCACCAGCGGTCGTACGTGATCAGCAGGTAGCCGCCGAGCGTCAGCGCGAGCGTCGCGGCCTCGGTGTACGGCGTCACCATGTGGAACGCCGGCGGGTAGCAGTTGAACGCGATCAGCGCGCCGTACGCCTCGAGCCGGCCGATGCGGTCGGCGATCGGCTTGCTCGTCCACAGCGTGTTGACGATGATCGCGCACAGCACCGACAGCAGCACGAGCGCCCAGTCGACCGGCAGCCCGGTCGTGCGCGCGACCGAGCCGCCGATGACGCCCCACGCCGGCAGCCAGCCGAGGCCGCACTGCAGGTACTCCATGTCGGTCGCGGTGTCGCCGTCGGTCGGGCACGCGGCGAGCCCGCGCACGCCCATCGCGATGTAGTGCTGGGCATCGAACCGCGACACGATCAGCCGCGGCCAGTAGTGCGGCTGGCGCGGCGGCGGCACGAGCACCGGCGCGCGGACGTCGGAGAACATCGGCGCGTGATCGGGCTGAGAGTCGAACGCGACGCCGAGCCGGTCGTGGCCGGCGTACCAGAACGCCACGAGGTGGAGGCTCGCGAGCAGCGCGGCGACCGCGATCCGGAACGCGAGGCGCCCGGAGGCCCGCTCGAGCCGGACCTTCAGTCGCGCGCCTACACCGCGCCAGAACGGAAACACGCGGGGAATCTACTCGATCGATGGTAGGAATGGCGCGTTGACGCGCAAGACGACGGTGGCGCTGCTGCGCTGGGCCGGCACGGCCGCGGCGATCGCGTACGTCGCGACGCTGATCGATCCTGACGACGTCGGCCGGGCCGCCGGGCGGATCTCGGCCGGCGCGCTCGCCGGCGCGGTCGCCCTCGTCGCGCTGAACGTCGTCGCCGGGGCGGCGCGCTGGCGTGCGCTGCTCGCGGCGTACGGCGCGGCGACCCGGCCCTCGCTCGCGCGCGCGACGCGCCTCTACTTCATCTCGTTCTTCTACAACAACTACCTACCCGGCGCGGTCGCCGGCGACGTGGTGCGCGGCGTCGTCGCGCGCGATGCGTTCGGCGAGCGCGGCACGACCGCGAGCCTGGCGGTCGTCGTCGTCGAGCGCGCGCTCGGGCTCGTCGGCATCTTCGTGCTGCTCGCGGTCGGCCTGCTGCTCGCGGGCGGCGCGCTCGATGCGGCGAACCTGTGGCTGTGGAGCGCGATCGGTCTCACCGGCTCCCTCGCGATCGTGCTGGCGCTGCCGCTGGCGCGGCGGATCGCGCCGCACCTGCCGGGCGGGCT
>JBLMXA010000002.1:0-6148 GCA_050257515.1 Acidobacteriota bacterium
CCATCGCCTGCACGAGCGCGGCGCGCATGCCGGGCGGCAGATCGGGGCGGCGATCGCGGATGTCGGGGATCACCTCCTCGGTGATCGCCTTGAACGTGAGGAAGTCGGAGTCGCGATGGAACAGCCGCTTGATCGCCAGCATCTCGTACATCACGACGCCGAGCGCGAAGATGTCGCTGCGCCGGTCGAGCGGCTTGCCGAGGATCTGCTCGGGCGACATGTACGCGTTCTTGCCCTTCACCGTGCCCGTGCGCGTGCGCGAGTTCGCGCCGCGCGCCTTCGCGATGCCGAAGTCGAGCAGCTTCACGGTGCCGTCGGCGGTGACCATGATGTTCGGCGGCGACACGTCGCGATGCACGACGCCGAGCAGCTGGCCGTCGGGGCCGCGCGCCTCGTGCGCGGCGTGGAGGCCCTCGCACGCCTGACAGATGATGCCGGCGACCACGCGGTAGTCGAGCATCTTCCCCATCTTCGACAGCTTCGTCATCATCCGCGACAGCGGTACCCCGTGCAGGTACTCCATCGCGATGAACCACGTGCCGCCGAACTGCCCGAACGACTGCACGTTGCAGACGTTCTTGTGGACGAGCTTGCTCGCGAGATCCGCCTCGTCGCGGAACATCGTCACGAAGTGCTCGTCCTCCGCGAGGTGCGGCAGGATCCGCTTGAGCACCATGACGTCGTTCGCGCCGGACGCGGACTGCGGACGCGCGAGATAGATCTCCGCCATGCCGCCGGTGGCGAGCTTGGCGAGCAGCTGATAGCTGCCGAAATCTCGAGCGTCGCGAGGGACCAGCGTCCCCGCAGGAATCGTCACCCGACTATTATGCCCGAACGATTTCCCTGATTTAAGCCCGATCGAGCCAATCCTGGGTGCAGGCCGCGGCGAGTGGCAGGGTCTTGCCGAGCTCCGCGATGATCCCGCGCTCGATGCGCCCCGCAACAAATGCGATATCCACCGACACGTGGCCGGCGTAGGTGCGGCGGATCGCGCCGTCGGCGGCGCGCTCGAGGCGATAGGTTCCGAGGATCTGGACGCGGCCGCGCAGCAGCGACGGCCGGATGTCGATCTCGATCACGTCCTCGCTGCGCCTCCAGGTCACGTGCTCGATGTAGTGGAATTGCCCATGCGTCAACGGTTGGACGAGCGCGGGCAGCCGGCGGCGCGGCACGACGCGGCACGTGCGGCGTAGCTCGCCGTCACGATCCTCGAGCTCGACGAGCTCGCGCTCGGCGATCGCGGTCGCGCGATCCTGCTCGGCCTGGTGCTGCTCGTCGAAGTAGGCGGCGAGCACGGCGGCCGTCGACGGCGCGCGAAACACGTGCTCGAAGCAAAAGGGCGTCATCGCGAACGCCATGCTCGCACGTCACGGTTTGGTCAGGATCCGGCGAGATCGAGAGGTAACCATGTTGCAACGCTGCGCTTATCTCGCGCGGATCGGCCGCATCCTGGACGCATGCAGTTGCAGTCGACCGTCGAGTACATCGGGGCAGGCGCAGACCGCCCGCGCTGGCGGGAGAACGTTCCGTTCTGGTCCGTCCACGTCGTCGCCGTGGTCGGCGCGATCTGGGTCGGCTGGAGCTGGCAGGCTGCCGCGTGGCTCGTCGGCAGCTACCTCGTGCGGATGTTCGCGATCACCGCGGGGTTCCACCGCTACTTCTCGCATCGCACGTTCAAGACGAGCCGCGCGTTCCAGCTCGTGCTCGCCGTGCTCGGGATGACCGCCGCGCAGCAGGGCCCGCTGTGGTGGGCCGCGCACCACCGCCGTCATCACAAGTACAGCGACCAGCCCGAGGACATCCACTCGCCGCGCCAGCGCGGGTTCGTGTGGTCGCACATGCAGTGGATCCTCGCGAAGCGCCACAAGGCGACCGACTACGCGCGCATCCCGGACTTCGCGAAGTACCCCGAGCTGCGGTTCCTGAACGATCACGATCTCGCGTTCGTCGTGCTCACCGCCGTCGTCACGTTCGTCGCCGGCGGCGCGACCGGGCTGTTCTGGGGCTTCTTCGTGTCGCTCGTCGCGTGCTGGCACATCACGTTCTGCATCAACTCGCTCGCCCACGTGTGGGGCCGCCGCCGCTACGAGACCTCCGATGACTCGCGCAACAACGCGCTGCTCGCGGTGCTCACGCTCGGCGAGGGCTGGCACAACAACCATCACCACTACCAGCGCTCGGCTCGCCAGGGCTTCTACTGGTGGGAGCTCGACGTCAGCTACTACGTGCTGAAGGCGCTCGAGGCGGTGCGCATCGTCCGCGACGTCGAGGGCGTGCCGGTGCACGTGCGCGACGACCTCGAGGCGCCGCAGCGCGCCCGGCTCGCCGCGTAGCAGCGCTACGGCGAGACGTTCGCCGAGCCCTGCGTCGCCGGCGAGCCGGTCGTCGCCGGATCGGGGCTGATCACCGCGGCCGGATCGATCGACGCCGAGCCGGTGCGCGTGTTGATGCGGATGCGGCCGACCCCGCCGCCGCCGCCGCCGCAGTGCGAGCAGCCGATCGTGCCGCTGCCGCCCTGGAACACCGTGCCCGCGGCGCCCGAGCCGCCGGCCTCGTCGGCGTTGTTGCCCGTGCCGCCGGTCGCCTGCGCGCTGCCGAGCAGGCCCGCGCTGCCGGCGGTCGACCCGTTGTCGCCGCCGCCGGCGGCGCCGCCGTTCGCGGCGAGCGTGCCGAACAGCATCAGGTCCGGCGCCTCGAGCAAGATCGTGCCACCGGCTCCGCCGCCGCCGCCCGCGTTGCCGTTGCCGCCGGCGAGACCGCCGCAGCCGCCGACGTTGATGCCGCCGCTCGCGGTGATCGTGATCTTCGTGTTCGACACGATCTGGAGCGCGCCACCCCCGCCGCCGCCCGATCCGAGGCTGCCGCCGCCGCCACCGCCGCCGCCGCCACCGCCGCCGGCGAGCACCGGGATCGTGTCGCTGCCCCACGTCGCGCCGCCCGCGTTGCCGGCGCCCGAGCTCTTGCCACCGTTGCCGCCGCTACCGCCATAGCCGCCGCCGCCGCCGCCCGCGGTGTTGCCGCCGGCGCCCGCGCCGAAGCCGCTGCCGGTCGCGCTCGCGTTGAGCAACCCGCCGGAGAACCCGCCGGGGCCCGGCACCGTGCCGGCACTGTCGGCGGAGCCGCACGGGCCGCGCGCGTCGACGAGCGCGTCGATCGTGACGTCACCGCGCGCGACGAACGCCACCGCGTTGGAGCCGGTGAACGTGATCTTGCCGCTGATCATCAGCGTGTCGAAGGGGAAGATCCCGACGTGGTTCACGACGTGAAAGCCGGGCCAGCTGACGCCGGAGATCTTGCCCAGGTCGGTATCGATCGTCGCGCCCGTGATCGCGTCGGCCATCGCCGAGCCGACGAGATCGCTGCCGCTCACCGCGCCGCCCGACGGCAGGAGCGTGCTGCAGTGAGCGCCGCCGGTCATCGAGCAGCCCCACGGACACGGCGTCGTGAACGACGCCGAGCCGATGGTGCCGCACGTCAGCAGCGTGCTCGCGTCCATGCACGTGACGAACGTCGTCGGGCACATCGTCGGCCCGTCGATCGCCGCGTCGATGATCCGCCCCGAGTCGATCGACGAGCTGCCGTGCGTGAACTGGCACGCGGCCGCCGCGGTACCCGCGATCACGCCGGTCCGCAGCCATGCGCGTGGCCAATTCATCCTGCTCCAAGGTTACCAGTGGGGCAGGCCGCGCAGAAAGTTACGACGAAATGGGCGGCGGCTTGACGATGTAGTCGAAGTACGCACTCGGATCCCCGGTACGCCCGTCCATCGCGGCACGCGCGACGTTGAACATCTCGCGCGCGGTGACGTAGTGGAGCTTCCAGCCGCGCCGGCGGTGCGCCTGCAACGCCTCGTGCAGCGCGCGCCCACCCGCGCCGAGCAGCGAGCGCGCGGTGTGCTCGATCGCGCCGTGCGTGTGCACCTTCACGAACACCCACTCCGGCCGGCCCTCGACGTGGATGCCCTGCTTGATCCACGTCGCGACCCGCGACGCGGTCGGCGGATCGTCGCCGGTGAGCGCGCCGTTCTCGAGGCGCAGGCGCGTGCCCTCGCGCGCGAGCGCGAGCGGGCCGGTGATCATCAGCAGCCGATCGTCGTAGCTCGCACCGACGCGCGCACGCTCGCCGTGCTCGTACGCGCGGCGCTTGGCGAGGTCGCCGGTCGGCCAGTACACGAGGTTGACCTTGTCGGGCTGGCACGGATCGGGCGCCGACGGGAACGTCAGGTCGACGTAGCAGCCGAGGCGGTGCAGCACGACGAGCTCGTCGTCGACGCCGCACCAGCGGCCGTCGGGGCGGCCGTTCGCGAGGCTCCAGTTGCCGTGGATGAACGCCCACGCGAAGCGATCGCCGTCGCGCGAGAGATGGCCGTGCTGCGCGAACGTGTGCAGGTGCTGCTCGATGCGCGGCGCGAGCGAGCTCGCGGTGTCGCCGTCGTGGTGCAGGTGAAACTCGACCTCGCCGAAGCCGCGCCTCGCGAGCTCGGCGAGTCGATCGAGGAAGTACGGGCGGTACTCCTCGCCCGGAAAGAACCAGCCGTGGCGCGGCGGCCGGCCGTCGTCGTCGCGGAGCTCGCCGAGGCGCGGGTAACCCTCGGCCCACGCATCGACGCGCGCGCGCCCGACGTCCTCCGGAGCCTTGCCCCACAGCGGCTCGTAGTGATCGCACAGCGCGAACAACAGATGACGCGGCCCCGCGGAGTGTGGCGTGCGCGCACGGCGCACGATGTGGCGTGCGTAATCGGGCAGCCACTGGTGGAGGTTCTTTTTGCGGAGCCGGGACAGCACGTGAGTTGGATGTTAGAACGAAGTGGCTCGAGGAAAAGGATGAAGGATCTGTACGGTCCGCTGCTCGCGAGAGCGTTGTTTCCTGCCTTCGAGGCGGCGCGCGGCCGGCCGACCGTGCCGCTCTTGCGCTACCTGCAAATGACGGAGCGCTGGTCGCTCGATGCGCTGCACGACCTCCAGCTCGGGCTGCTGCGGCGGCTGCTGCGCCACGCGTACCAGCACACCGCGCACTTTCGCGAGGTGATGGACGACCGCGCGCTGCGCCCGGAGGACTTCGAGTCGCTCGCCGATCTCGCGAAGCTGCCGCTGCTCGATCGCACCACCGTGCGCGCGACGATGGACGCGCGGCTCGCCGGTGCGCCGCCGCATCCGATCATCCACAAGTCGACGAGCGGCACGACGGGCGAGCCGGTCGTCGTCCGCTACACCGCCGAATCGCGGTACTGGCGCGACGCGACGCGCTGGCGCGGCTACGGCTGGGCCGGCTACCGCGTCGGCATGCGCGCGCTTCACTACTGGGGCGCGGCTCCGGCGCCGGCGAGCTGGGTCAAGCGCCGCAAGATCGCGCTCGATCACCGGCTCAAGCGCGATCTCTACGTCGACTGCACGCCGCGCAGCGAGCAGGCGCTGCGCGAGGCGGTGACGCGGCTGCGCGGGTTCGCGCCGCAGGTCATGGTCGCGTACGCGGCGGGTGCGGCGGCGCTCGCGCGATTCGTCAACGAGCGCGCGCTCCGCGACTGGAAGCCGTTCCCCGTGCTCGTCGGCGCCGAGCGGCTGTGGCCGCAGGATCGCGCCGCGATCGAGCAGGCGTTCGGGCCGGCCTTCGAGACGTACGGCGCGCGCGAGGTGATGCTGATGAGCTCCGAGTGCGAGGCGCACGAAGGCATGCACACCTCGATGGAGACGATGATCGTCGAGGTGGTCGTGCGCGGGCCCGACGGCTCGACGCGCCCCGCACGGCCCGGCGAGGCCGGCGAGGTGGTGATCACGGATCTCCACAACCTCGCGTGCCCGATGATCCGCTACATCAACGGCGACCTCGCGGTCGCGCACGAGCCCGCGGTGTGCGGGTGTGGACGCGGCCTGATGAAGATCGGGCCGATCGAGGGCCGCACGACCGAGACGCTGCGCGATGGGCGTGGCAACGCCGTCGGCGGCATGGTGTTCAACATCCTGTTCGGCGTGATGGATCACGTCGCGAAGAAGTTCCAGGTCGTGCAGAAGCTCGACGGCAGCGTCGTGATGAAGGTCGTGCCCGCGATCGGGCCGCAGCTGCCGGCCGAGAACTTCCGCGCGATCCACGCATTCGCCGACAAGTACCTGCCCGGCGCACGGTTCGCGATCGAGTACGTCGACGACATCCC
>JBLMXA010000003.1:0-10615 GCA_050257515.1 Acidobacteriota bacterium
GTGAACGTGCACGATCGCATGATCACGCTCGCGGCGACCGGCAAGCTCGGCCGCGGGGACGTCAAGGTCTACGGCACCGCACCGCTCGATCCCGACGCGCCCGGCGGCGAGGTCAAGGTGACGGTCCACAAGGTCCAGCTGATCGGCACGACCGAGCCGATCATCGACGGCGTGATCGACGCGCGCGTGCAGCGCGCGAACGAGGCGTGGCACGCGAAGATCAACGTCGCGAACGCGTCCGTGGACATCCCCGCGGAGCAGGGCAACAAGCTCGCGCCCGTCGGCCCGCCGCCCGACGTGGTGTACGGCGGGCCGGCGCACCACGAACCGCCGACCCAGGTCGAGGGCGCTCCGCCGCATCGCGCGCCGCCGAACCACCCGACGCTCGTCGCCGATGTCGACCTCGACAACACGAAGCTCGAGTCGAAGGAGGTGCGAGGCAACGTGCACGGCAAGCTGCGCCTCACCGTCGGTGGCAAGGAGGTTGGCATCGTCGGCAGCGTGTGGCTCGACCACGGCGATCTCGAGCTGTTCGATCGCCGCTACAACGTCGATCGCGCGGCGGCCCACTTCGACGGCTCGACCGATCCGGTGATCGACGTGCGCGTCACGCATGACTTCCCCTCCGTCACGACGATCACCGAGGTCCACGGTCGCGCGAGCAACCCCGAGCTCCAGCTGTCGAGCTCGCCTCCGCTGTACTCGCGCGCCGAGCTGCTCGGCTTCCTGCTCGGCGGCGAGCCCGGCGGCGATCCGAACGACGCGCAGTCGGCGACCCAGCGCGTCGCGCAGGCGGGCGAGTCGTACCTCGCGAACCAGGTCGGCGGGTACGTCAAGAAAGCGCTGCCGGTCGACATCGACGTGCTGCGCTACCAGGCGGCGACATCGACGTCGAGCGCGGCCGTGACGGTCGGCACCTGGCTCACGCACGAGCTGTTCCTCGCGTACCGCCAGCACCTCGAGGCGCGCCCCGACGAGAACGCGGGCGAGGGCGAGATCGAGTACTGGCTGGCGCGCCGCCTCGTGCTCGAAGGCACGGTCGGCGATCGCGGCTACGACGGCCTCGATCTGCTGTGGCGCCGGCGCTGGTAGCCGCCCGCGATCGGCCTCGCGCGGCTCGCGCTCGTCGCGCGTCGCACCCGGTTCGTCAGTTCCCCCTGAGCACGGTATCGAGCGCGGACACGAGGCTGACCAGGTCGGCGTGGAGGTCGACCTGATCGACCTTCTCGAGCGTCTCGGTCATCCGATCGCGGAACTCCGCGTAGTCGGGGCTCTCCGAGCTGGTCTTGAACCACATCGTCTCGTGTGGCGCGTACAGCGTGTCCACGCGCCACACCCAGCCGTCGGAGAGGAGCAACCGTTTCAGCAAGGGCCAGCGAACATCCTGCATGCCTGCAGGCAGTGCAGGCGTCGTGCCCGTGACGCGAACCTCACTTATCGCGGCGTCGCGCCAGCAGTCCGCGCACGGTGGAACGTGCGGCGAGGCGCGGAAGCTGCGCGAGGGTGCGCGCGAGCGCGATCGCGAGCTGGAGCGGGCTGTCACCGCGCGCCTCGATCGCGGTGCGCTGGCCGTGCTGCGCATCCTCGAGGGCGCCCCGTGCGATGGTGCGCGTGCCGTCGCTGCGGATCTCCACGATCAGCCTCGCGACGACAGGTGGCTCGCGATCCTCCACGAGCTCGTCGGGCGGCTGTGAGACCAGCTCGGGTTTGTGAGGCCGGTCCGTCATCTCCACATCTTATACAGTGAGGTATGGATCTCAGCACGCTGCGCGACCGCATCGACGAGGTGGATCGGCAGATCATCGCGCTGCTCGCCGAGCGGATGCGGATCGTCGAGGAGGTGGTGGTCGCGAAGCTCGAGGCGGCGAGCCCGTTTCGCGACCGCGAGCGCGAGGAACGGCTGCTGCTGCGGTTGCGCGAGCACGCGGCCGAGGCGGGCATCGATCCGCACGAGATCGAGCGCCTGTACCGCGTGATCATGGACATGTCGGTCGCGCACCAGGAGGCGACCGTGCGCAACCGGCCGGACGCGCCGCTGCGGGTCGCCTACCAGGGCGTCGAGGGCAGCTACAGCCACCTGAGCGCGCAGCGCCGCTACGGCGGCCGCCCGGGCGGCGCGCTGCTCGCCGGCTTCGACTCGTTTCGCGGCGCCGCCGACGCGGTGATCCACGGCGGCGCTGACCTCGCGCTGCTGCCGATCGAGAACACGACGGCCGGCTCGATCAACGAGACCTACGATCTGCTCGCCGAGGGCAAGCTGCACATCACCGGCGAGGTCGTCAGCTCGATCGAGCACTGCCTGCTCGCGCTTCCCGGCGTCAAGCTCGACGACCTGCGCGTCGTGATCTCGCACCCGCAGGCGCTCGCGCAGTGCCACGCGTTCTTCGCCGAGCACCCGCACCACGTCGCGCGCCCCGAGCTCGACACCGCGGGCGCGGCACGGCGCGTCGCGCAGAGCGGCGATCGCACGCTCGGCGCGATCGCGAGCGCGGCCGCGGCGAAGACGTACGGGCTCGCGATCGTGGCGCAGGCGATCCAGTCGGCCGCCGGCAACGCGACGCGCTTCGTCGAGGTCGCGCTGCGGCCCGCGCCCGTGCCCGAGGGCGCGACCGCGAAGACGTCCATGGTGCTCGCGCTCGCCGATCGGCCGGGCGCGCTCGGCGAGCTGCTGATGCGGTTCGCCGCCCACGGCCTGTCGCTGACGAAGCTCGAGTCGCGGCCGATCCCGAACGCGCCGTTCACGTACCGCTTCTACGCCGACGTGCTCGGCCATGCCGCGAGCGCGCCGTTCCAGGCCGCGCTGTCCGAGATCCGGCCGCTCACCACCGAGCTCCGCATCCTCGGCACGTATGCTGCTGCACAAACTGCGTAAGATGCGCGTCATGCGAGCTGTGCGAGTCCACGAGCTGTCCGGGCCGGGGGCGTTGCGTGTCGACGAGCTGCCGACGCCGAGCGTCAGCTCCGGACACGTCCTGATCGATGTCCGGGCGGCCGGCGTGAACTTCCCGGACATCCTGATCACGCGCGGTCAGTACCAGTTCAAGCCGGCGCTGCCGTTCGCGCCGGGCGGCGAGGTGGCCGGGGTCGTCCGGGAGGTCGGACAGGGTGTTGGCAGCGTGAAACCAGGCGATCGCGTGCTCGCGACGATGCTGTCCGGCGGCTACGCCGAGCAGGTGGTCGTGCCGGAGCTCACGGTGGTCAAGCTGCCCGACTCGGTCGGCTTCGAGGTCGCCGCGGCGACGCCGCTGACGTATCTGACGACGTACCACGCGCTCGTCGATCGCGCGGCGATCCAGCCCGGAGAGTCGCTGCTCGTGCTCGGCGCGGCGGGAGGCGTCGGCACCGCTGCCGTCGAGCTCGGCGCGGCGATGGGCGCGCGCGTGATCGCCGCCGCGTCGAGCGAGGACAAGCTCGCGTTCTGCCGCGCGCACGGCGCGAGCGAGACGATCGACTACAGCCGCGAGGATCTGAAGGACCGCATCAAGGCGCTGACCGGCGGCAACGGCGTCGACGTCGTCTACGACCCCGTCGGCGGTGCGCTCGCCGAGCCGGCGCTGCGCGGCATCGCGTGGCGGGGCCGCTATCTCGTGATCGGCTTCGCGTCCGGCGAGATCCCGAAGATCCCGCTCAACCTCGTGCTGCTCAAGGGCTGCCAGATCGTCGGCGTGTTCTGGGGCTCGCATCACATGCGCGACCTCGCGCGGAGCCGCGCGCAGGCCGAGCAGGTGCTCGCGTGGATCGCTGCAGGCAAGTTACATCCTGCCGTCGACGCGACATTTCCGTTCACCTCCGCCGCCCAGGCGCTCGAGCGCATCGAGCGCCGCCAGGTGAAGGGCAAGATCGTGCTCGTTCCGTAGCGACGGGTTGGGGCATACTCGATCGAGCATGCGTCTGGGGGTAGTTCCGTGGCTGCTGGCCACCGCCTGCTCGTTCACGCACGGGGCCGCAAGCGTCGGTCCCGATGTCGGGCCGGGACCCGACGCGCGCCCGCCGATCGACGGCGCGCCGTGCACGACGTTCTCGTCGCAGTTCGACACGTGCTCGCTCGTCGGCAGCGCGGGCGGCGACCTCACGCTCTCGGGCATGAACACGTACGACACCGGGACCGGCGTGCTGACCACGCCGAACGGCCCGGTCACGGTCGTGCAGATGACGCTCGCCGGCCAGGCGGGCTCGGTCGACACGATCGTCGTCGCGAACCTCCACCTCACGAGCAACGCGACGCTGCGCGCGACCGGGACGCTGCCGCTCGGCATCGTCGCGTTCGGCACGATCACGCTCGACGGTGGCGCCGTGATCGACGTCGCCGCCGGTGGCGCGGGAGCGCGCACGTCGTGCCCGAACGCGCCGGTCGCCGGCGGTGACGAGAATGGCGGCGCCGGCGGCGGCGGCGGCGGCGGCTTCGGCGCGGCCGGCGGCACCGGCGGCGACGGCAACTCCGACGGCACGCACTCGACCGGCGGCGCGGGCGGCGCGGCGCTCGCGGCGGCACCGGCGGGTCCGCTCGGCGGCTGTCCCGGCGCCGGCGGCGGTACCGGCAGCGATCCGGGCGGCGCGGGCGGTGCCGGCGGCGGCGCGGTGTACCTCGCGGCGAGCACGCAGATCGCGATCGCCGCGACCGCGGGGATCGGCGCGGGAGGCCAGGGCGGCCGCGGCGGCACGCAGACCGGCGGCAACTACGGCGATGCCGGCGGCGGCGGCGGCGGCTCGGGAGGCATGATCTTCCTCGAGTCGCCGTCGATCCACGCGATGGGGACGCTCGCCGCGAACGGCGGCGGCGGCGGCCAGGGCTCGGGCAACGGCAGCGCCGGCCGACCCGGTCAGGACGGCCAGCGCTCGACGACCGCGGCCACCGGCGGCAGCGGCGGCGGGTCCACCGGCACCGACGGCGCCGCCGGCGGCGCGAGGTCCGCGCCCGGCGGCCAGTCCGTCACGAACAGCGACGTCGGCGGCGGCGGTGGCGGTGGCGGCGGCGTCGGCTACCTGATCCTCCACGCACCGGATCTGCAGCTCGGCACGACGTCACCGAATCCGAGCTAGCCGCGCGGATTTGCCGCCAAGACGCCATGCACGCCAAGACAGACGCCAAGAAGATGATCTAACCACAGAGGCACAGAGGTCACAGAGATCAGAGGAAGAGCTTTCTTTCGCGCGCGAAGCGCGCGCAAAAAAACTCTGCTCTGTGTGCTCTGTGTCTCTGTGGTTAGATCTTCTTCGCGTCTGTCTTGGCGTGCATGGCGTCTTGGCGGCCCATCTTCTGCGAGCGGCTACTTGATGCCGCACGCCGCGGCGCCGCCGTCGTAGCCGGCGCGCAGCGCGGCGCTGCGCTGCGCCGACGAGCCGTGCGTCCACGTCTCGGGCTGCACGTAGCCCTGCGTCTTGCGCTGCAGCGTGTCGTCGCCGATCTGCTTCGCGGCGTTGAGCGCCTCGTCGAGATCGCCCATCTCGAGCTCGCCGCGCCGGTCCGCGTCCTTCGCCCACGCGCCGGCGAGGCAGTCGGCCTGCAGCTCGACGTGGATCGAATCCGGCGCACCGCGGCCGAGCAGGCCGAGCGTGTTCTGCACGTGATGGCCGACCTCGTGCGCGATCACGTAGGCCTGCGCGAAGTCGCCGGGCGCACCGAACCGCCGGCGCAGCTCGTCGTAGAACGCGAGGTCGATGTAGACCTTGTGATCGACGGGGCAGTAGAACGGCCCGATGGCCATGGTCGCGGTGCCGCAGCCCGAGTACGTGCCCCGGCGGAACAGCACGAGGTGCGCGTCCTGGAAGCCCGGGATCTTGTCGCGCCACGTGCGCTGCACGTCGTCGAACACGAAGCCGACGAAGTGGACGAGCTCGTCCTCCTGCGGCGACGACGCGACCGGGCGCTGGATGCCGTGACTGCTGCCGACGCCGGTGACCTGGCTGCCCACCGCGAGCGCGCCGGCGATCACCAGCCCGACGAGCATGCCCTTCCAGCCGAACAGGCTGAAGATGCGCAGGATGCCGCCGATCGGCACGCCGCCACCGCCGCCGTCGAAGCTCTCGCCGCGGCGGTCCTCGATCTCGTTGCTCGAGTAGTTGCGATCCCAGCGCATGGCGCAACCTTACCGCCGCCGCGCCGCCAGCCAATCGAGGATCGCGGCCGCTTTCTTCGCGGTGAGCGCGGTTTCTTCCTTGCCGTGATCGGCGCCGGCCACGAGATCCCACGTCACGTCCTGCTTGCAGCCGTCGAAGAACCCGCGCAGGCGCACCGCGAGGTGGTGCAGCGGGTTGCGATCGCCGACGAGGAAGTACGCCGGCAGCGCGTGCGCCGGGCAAGCATCGCCCGCCGGCGGGATGCCGCCGCCGTGGATCACGATCGCGGCGATGCGGTCGCTCCACGCCTGCGCGCGCCAGCCGATGTACGACGCGCCGCCGGACCAGCCGACGAGGTACACGCGCGCCGGATCGATCGCGCGCGCCTTGCCAGCGGCGTCGATCTGATCGAGCACGTAGCTCGGCTCGCCGTCCCACTGCCACCAGCTCTGCTTGCAGCCGCGGTCGGCGGGACACTCGATCGCGAGCAGCGCCCACCCTCGCTTCGCCACCGCCGCGCGCCAGCGCGCGGCCGCCGCGCTCGCGTGCTCTCGATCACCGTGCAGCACGACGACGAGCGGCACCGCGTCGTTGCCGCCGGGTAGGTCGAGCACGCAGCCCTTGCACGGTGCCGGTGCGGCGTGCGCGGTCGTCGCGATGGCGGCGAGCGTCAGGAGCGCGACACGCATGACTTCTATATGCGCTGCCGTGCCGCGTCGTGCCACTGGCGACGATGTGGGCCCGGCGTCTACGTCGACGAGGACCGATGCAGGGCCCACACTTGGATCAGCGTGCGTCGACGAGGCCTGCTGTCCCTGACCGTGCTGGCGAGCTGCGGCGGCTCGACGGCGCGGCCGGCCGTCGCGATCTCGCCGACGACCGAGGCGAGCGCGCGCGAGCTGCGTCCGGTCGAGACGCGCGAAGGCCACTGCACGACCGCGGTGATCGTCGAGGGCGGCGTCGAGCGCGGCGAGGTGTGCGAGGCCGAGGCGCGCGCCCGAGGCTACTCGATCGTCGATCTCACCGACACGTGGACGCCCGCGCTGTTCGCGCCGGCGGCCGACGGCCAGGTGCCGAGCTTCCACGACAAGTACCTCGCGCTCGCCGCCGAGCACGACGAGCGCGGCCGACCGCTCGACGGCGAGGACGCGCTCGACGAGCTGTACGGCGTGGTCCCGGCGCTGTCGATCGTGCAGGCGCGCCTCGCCGACGACGCGCGCCACGCGTGTCACGCGGCGATCGACGTCACGCCGATCGCGATGCTCGATCGCACGCTGTCGCAGGACGACAGGGCGGCCGTCGACCAGCAGAACGCGTGGCGCGACACGTACGGCAAGCTGCTCGCGAAGCAGCAGGATCCCGAGGCGTCACCGCTCTACGCGAAGTGGAAGAAGCTCGACGACCAGCACACCGCGCTCGTCACCGCCGAGCAGGTGCTGCGCTGCGAGGGCTGGCTGCTCGACAAGGACACCGACGGCAGCTTCACGTGGCGCACCGGCAACGCGGTCGAGATGTTCCAGCGCCGCAACTTCCTGATGCCGACCGAGCGGCTCGATGCGGACACGCGCGACGCGCTGCAGATCGACAGCCGCGAGCTCGACTTCCGGCTCGCGCTCCGCGTGCTGCGCGAGCGCGTCGTCGACGCGACCGGCCTCGTCGAGGATGGCACCGCGGGTGCCGGGCCGCAGCCGATCCTCGGCCGCCTGCTCGATCCCGCGCCGATGCGCGCCGCGCGCAACGCGGCGCCGATGGCCAACGCCGCGCCCGATCTCGTCGGCGCGGCGACCGACGCCGCGGCGCGCGAGCTCGGCTGGCTCGATCCGCAGCGCGTGCGCGGCTTCCTCGATCGCCACCCCACCGGCGTGCGCGTCGCGGTGCGCCTGCCGCCGCTGCCGGCGTACCACGCGCCGAACATGGAGCTGTCGGCGGAGATCGATCGCGGCGACGTGTACTACGACGACACGCCGCCGCCGTTTCGCCGCATCGTCGCGCATCGCCCGACGCTCGTGCTCTACGTCAACGATCACGGCATCCAGCGCCCGCTCGTGCGGTGGCCGACGACGATCGGCGGGTGGGCCGACCAGCGGCTGCCCGACGGCTCGCTCGTCCAGCGCTGGAAGGAATCCGAGGTCGGCCCGCGGCTGTGGCGCGACCTCTACGCCGGCCCGACCTGGCTGCCGCCGAGGTCGACGCCCGATCGCGATCTCGTGAAGAACCTGTGGAACGGCCACTGGGCGCTCAAGACCGAGGTGTTCGGCCCCGGGCCGCACGCCGCGTATGGCATGGTGCTGCTCGAGCACCTGCAGGTGGTCAAGCTCAAGGACGGCACGACGCGGCTCGACGACAACGGCATCGGCACGCACGGCTCCGCGAGCGTGACGTCGATCGTCAACGGCACCAGCCACGGCTGCCACCGCCTCTACAACCAGCTCGCGGTGCGGCTCGGCGACTTCCTGCTGCGCCACCGCGATCACGTCGTGCGCGGCGAGCAGCTGCTCGGGCCGACCGAGGCCTACCGCCGCGTCGTGTTCCACAACGACGAGGTGTTCAAGGCGAAGATCGACACCCGCGGCTTCCTCTACGAGCTGACGCCGCCCGTGCCGGTCACCGTGCTGAAGGGCCGCATCATGTCGCGGCGCAAGGTGCCGCCGCTGCTCAGTGCCCCGGCGCACCCGTAGCGACCGCGGCGCAGCGATTTCGCCGTGCCGGTTCGGTACGACGGATGCAAACGCCCCGCTCGGAGGCCGAGATGAGCAAGATCGAATCGCGCTACGACGTCGTCGTCATCGGCGCGGGGATCGGTGGAATCACCGCAGGGGCCATGCTCGCGAAGGAAGGCAAGAAGGTCCTGATCGTCGAAGCGGAGATGCAGGCCGGAGGCTGTGCGCGCGCATGGCGCCGCGGCCCATACACCTTCGACGTCGCGGATCACCTGATCATGGGGTGTGGTGCCGACGGTCCGTTCGGTCCTGGCCTGATCGACAGCGTGCTTCGCCATCTCGGCGTGCGCGATCGGTGCGAGTTCATCCGGATGGATGCCCCGATGTACGTCGGGCAGTTTCCCGACTTCCAGCTCGCCGCTCCGGGGGGCCGCGAACAGTTCGCAGAGGCTCACCTGCGCCACTTCCCGGATCCGGCGCACGGGTTGAGGCGCTTGCTGGAGCTGAGCAGCGAGATCACACGCGAGGTGATGTCGATGCCCCTCAAGCCGGGGTTGTTCGACCTCGTGCGGATGCCGCGCCGGTTCCCCGCCCTGTTCCGATACCGCAACGCGACGATGAAGGACGTGATCGACGCCGAGCTCCCCGATGCGCGGCTCCGAGCTGTCTACGAAACGCTGTGGTCCTGGATCGGACCGCCGCCCGCGGCGGCATCGTTCCTCATGTGGGCGATGATGATGGGCTTCTACATCGAGGATGGCGCCTATTACCCCCGGGGTGGTTATCAGCGCTTCGCGGACGCCTTCGTCGCGGGTCTCGAAGCCGCCGGCGGCCAGCTAATGCTGGGAACACGGGTCAGGCGCGTCCTGGTGGCGAACGGCCATGTCCGCGGCGTCGTGCTCGACAACGGCGACACGATCACCGCTCCCGTCGTGCTCTCGAACATCGACGCCCTCGAGACGTTCAAGACCCTGCTCGGGCCCGAGATCGTACCCCGCCGATCTCTCGACCACCTCCGTCGCCTGCGTGTGGGCCTGCCGGTCCTCGCGCTGTATACGGCGACCGATCTGGATGTTCGCGCGCTCGGAGCCGAGCACGACACGACGCTGTTCACGGGCTGGGATCACGATCAGTGCTACGCGAGCGTGGCGCGCGGCGAGCTGGCGTTGCTATCGATCTTGATCCCGACGCTGAAGGATCCTTCGCTGGCGCCCGCTGGCCAGCACCTCGTGATCCTGAAGTCGATCGCTCCACCACGCCAAACAGACGAGCGAGTGCGAGCCGACCAGATGCTGGAGCTCGCCGAGCGAGTGCTGCCCGGCTTGCGGCAGCATCTCGTGTTCGTCGACGACTCGGCCGGTCCGTCGAAGCTGCACCACCTCGGCCCATATGCGGGATGGGCGATGACCGCGGACCAGGCTGGCTTGCACCGTCTCCCCCAGAAGACGCCGGTGCACGGGCTGTGGCTCGTCGGCCAGTGGACGCGACCTGGCCACGGCATCCTTCCGGTCGTGACGTCCGGAATCGCAGCCGCGCGACTCGTGCTGCACGCATCGACCTCCGCTCCCGCGTTGCCGCTCGCCGCGTAGCTCGGATCACGCCGACTTCGCAGCCGAGATCGTGGCCGTATCGCCGAGCCGCGCGACGACGAACGCGTAGAGGCCGAGCGCGTCGAACGTGCGCGCGACCGTGAAGCGCCAGCCGACCTGTGCCCAGTGATCGGCCTCGATCTCGGCGAGCGTCTCGCCCCAGTACTGCGACGCGACCGGCACGACACCGTCGTTGGGGCCCGCGACGCGACGCAGGTACGCGTGCACCGGTGCGATCGCGAGCGGCACCGGCGTCCTGGGATCGTGGATGCCACCGACGATGCACGCGTAGCGCACGCCGGGGACATC
>JBLMXA010000004.1:0-4198 GCA_050257515.1 Acidobacteriota bacterium
TGAGCGCCGAGCCGATGTCCTTGAACAGCGACAGCTGGGCGACGAGGTCTACTTCCCGGGCGCCGGCTGGGTCACGTTCGACGCGACACCGTCGTCGAGCGAGGGCCTCGGCCGCGGCGGCACCGGCTGGCGCGCGAAGCTCGCGCGGTTCGTCGACACGCTCCGGTTCCAGTGGACGAAGTGGGTGATCGAGTACGACCTCGTCGCCCAGCTGTCGCTGTTCAAGGACATCGGCTCGGCGCTCAAGCGCGGCGCGCTCGCGATCGAGAGCGGGATCGTCGCGGTGTGGCCGTTCGCGGCGCTCGCCGTGGTCGCCGCGTTCGCCCTCGCGCTGCTGCGGCGGCGCCGGCGCCGCGGCGAGGGCCTGTCGCCGGCACGCGCGGTCGCGCGCCCGCGCGAGCGCTCGGGCATCGCGCGGATCTACGATCAGGTCGCGCGCCAGCTCGCGAAGGCCGGGATCGCGCGCGAGCCGGCCACCACCCCGCGCGAGCTCGCCGCCCGCGACCAGCTACCCGCCGCGGCGGCCGTGCGCGAGCTGGTCGACCTCTATTACGCCGCCGAGTGGGGGCAGCGCCGCGACGAGGCGGCGGAGCGCCGCGCCGGCGAGCTCGCCGACCAGATCCGCGCCGCCCTCCGCGAAGTGCCGAGGTGACCTGCCGCACGCCGCCGGCGTGCCAGTTTGGCAGGATCGCCGCTCGAAGTTGAAGCGTCGATCTGCCCGTGATATCGACGGTTGTCGTCGGTCGAAGTGCTACGGCAGACGGCCTCACCCTTGCAAAGAGCTGCGCCGATGCTGCGAACGATGGCCGTCGCGATCCTGATCGCGATCCCGAGCCTGGCGAGGGCGGACATGGGCATGCTGCCGGGCGGCGACACGCTCAAGTTCAACCGGCTGTGGCTGCACGAGAGCACCTGCACTGGCTACTGCTCCGCGGTCGAGGACAACCTGTTCTCCGACAACATGCAGTGCTTCGACGGCAGCGGCACCTGCGGCGGCTCGCAGGACAAGCAGCTGCCGATCAACGGCGTGACCTCGCCGCTGTACGCGTTCAACTTCGCGCACTGCGAGTGCAGCCGCGCGTGGCTGACCAACAGCGACCCCACGAGCCCGCTGTCGACGTTCTACGAGGGCACGTACACCTACGAGCTCCAGTTCGCGGGCACGACCCAGGTGATGAAGCCGCTCGACATCTGGGTCGGCACGAGCTGCGACGACAACGTGCAACGGCCGCTCAACTGCCACCAGATCACGAATCCAGACCCCGGCATCACGTACATCTCCCAGCTGATGACGACGGGCGGCTACGCGTACCCGGAAGTGCCGTTCTACGACGTCATGACGCCGGCGCCGGCCGACCTCAACATGGGGCTCTGCCAGCAGCGCACGCTGACCACCGCGGAGTGGGGCCTCGCCGCGATCAACAGCGGCACGTATGACTTTTCGGTGTCGGTGCAGATCACGGCCGATAGCCAGCCACCGCCGATCCCGGACTCGTTCACCGCGCAAGGCGCCGAGAGCGCGATCGAGATCTCGTGGACGCCGCCGTCGGCCGGCGTCGGCGACGTGTTCGCGTACCAGGCGCTGTGCGAGATCCTCGACGATCAGGGCAACGAGACGCCGGCGAAGACGAGCCACCCCGCGCCGAAGTACCAGACCTCGCGCATGCTGTGCGGGACGGGCACCGACGCGACCGATCCTCACACCTACGACCTCCCCGACGACGGCACCGGCGTCGATGCGACCCCCGCGTCGGCCGGCTACCTGATGGCGCGCCTCGATCCGACGTTCATCTGCGCCGAGGCCGACGATCCGACGGCGACCAGCCTGCGCATCGACGGCCTGCAGAACGGCCAGTCGTACGTCGTGACGTGGGTCGCGACCGACAAGGCCGGCAACAGCACCGCGGTGACGTTCACGCGCCAGCTCAAGCCCAAGCCTGCGAAGGACTTCTGGCAGGACCTCCACGATCGCGGCAGCGGCGTCGAGGGCGGGTTCTGCCTGATCGCCGACACCTACGGCGACGACAACCCGCTGACCCAGGCGCTGCGCGGCTTCCGCGACGACACGCTCGCCCACACCGTGTTCGGGCGCGCGCTGATCGACGCCTACTACGCGACGCTCGGCCAGCTCGGCTGGCTCGTCCACGGCCACCTCGCGCTGCGCGTGATCGCCGGCGTGCTGCTGCTGCCGCTCGTCGCGTTCGCGCTCGCGTGGCACGCGCTCACCCTGCCCGGCCTCGTCGCGCTGCTCGCGCTCGTGATCGTCGCGCGGCGGCGGCGCTGGAAGCTGCGCCTGCCGAGGTGGGCGACGGCGGCCGCGCTCGTCCTGGTGCCGGCGCGCGCGTTCGCGCAGATGCCGTACTGGGAGACCGGGCCGACCGACACCACGACCCTCGGCGACGAGGAGAGCACCGACGTCGACTGGCACGCCGGCCTCCGGCTCGGCCCGTACATCCCGCAGATCGACAAGCAGTTCGGCATGACGCCCGGCCCGTACGAGCAGATGTTCGGCTCGAGCTCGTCGTGGCTGCCGATGTTCGACGTCGATCGCACGATCCTGCGCCGGTACGGGCTCGTCATGGTCGGTCTCAGCGCCGGCTACATGAGCAAGAGCGCGCACGCGTGGGCGGTGTGCCAGCCCGACGACCTCGGCTGCATCGACACGCCGGGCGATCCGAACCGCACGCGCTCCAAGGGCGACACGAACTCGTTCCACCTGCTGCCGCTCGCGCTGACCGCGAGCTACCGCTACACGCTGCTCGACGACAACTGGGGCGTACCTGTCGTACCGTACCTGCGCGGCGGCCTCGCGTATTACGTGTGGTGGGTCGACGGCCCGAACGGCAGCGTGTCGACGGTCGGCAGCAACTCCGCCAAGGGCGCGAGCCTCGGGCTCGTCGGCTCGCTCGGCGTCCAGATCCGCGCCGAGCGCATCGACGCCGACGCGGCGCGTTCGATGCGCGACAGCGGCATCGAGCACGCGGGATTCTTCGCAGAGGTCCAGGCGGCGTGGGTGAACGGCTTCGGCAAGTCGAGCAAGCTCTCGGTCGGCGACAACACCTGGTTCGCAGGCGTCGATTTCGAGTTTTGAGTCGCGCCCGGCCGTGTTACGCCACACGGCATGATCGCTCGCGTTTCCCTGCTCGCGCTCGCGCTCGCCGCGTGCGCTCCCGCCGCGGCCCCGAGTGCTCCGCGGCCCGCTCCTCTCGTGCCTGCCGCCACGCCGGCTGTCGCGCCCACACCGGCGCCGGCGCCACCGGTCGCGGCGGCCCCGGTGACGAGCGCCGCGCACAAGGTCCGCTCGGTCGACGGCATCACCGAGTACCGGCTCGACAACGGGCTCCAGGTGCTGCTGTTCCCCGATCCATCGCAGTCGACGATCACGGTGAACGTCACGTACCTCGTCGGCTCGCGGCTCGAGGGCTACGGCGAGACCGGCATGGCGCACCTGCTCGAGCACATGATGTTCAAGGGCTCGCCGAAGCACCGCAACGTGCTGAAGCTGCTCGAGGAGAAGGGCGGGCAGGCGAACGGCAGCACGTCGTACGACCGCACGAACTACTACGAGACGCTGCCGGCGTCGCAGGCGAACCTCGACTGGACGCTCGAGCTCGAGGCCGATCGCATGCGCAACGCGTCGATCTCGCCCGATGATCTCAAGACCGAGTTCTCGGTCGTGCGCAACGAGTTCGAGGCCGGCGAGAACCAGCCGACCGCGATCCTCGACGAGCGCGTCACCGAGACCGCGTTCCTCTGGCACAACTACGGCAAGCCGACGATCGGCTCGCGGCAGGACATCGAGCGCGTGCCAGCGAGCGCGCTGCACGTGTTCTACGACAAGTACTACCAGCCGGACGACGCGGTGCTGATCGTGTCGGGCAAGTTCGACGACGCGGCCGCGCTCGCCTCGATCGAGAAGACGTTCGGCGCGATCGCGAAGCCGACGCGCACGCTCGCCGCGACCTACACGGTCGAGCCGCCGCAGGACGGCGAGCGCACGGTGACGCTGCGCCGCAACGGCGACGTGTTCGCGGTCGCGCTCGCGTACCACACGGTGTCGGGCGCGTCGCCCGATCACGCGGCGTCGGAGGCGGCGGTCGACATCCTCACGCACGAGGCGGCAGGCCGGCTCTACAAGAAGCTCGTCGAGACCAAGCTCGCGGCGAGCGTGCGCGTCGGCTTCGCGATCGCGCCGAAC
>JBLMXA010000005.1:0-4204 GCA_050257515.1 Acidobacteriota bacterium
CAGCCGCCGCCGCCGCCGCCGCCGCCGCCGCCGCCGGAAGAGCCGCCGCGACCGCGAGAGCCGCCGCAGCCGCGCTCGACCTGCCACATCACGCTCGGAGGCGACGTCGCCACCAGCGCGACCGTGCCGGCAACGTTGACCAGCGAGCACTGGACTCCGGTCCAGGCGCCGGCGCGCGGCAGCGACGGCACGGTCTACGGCGGGCTCGTCGGCGCGCTGCCGGCGATCGAGGTCGAGTGCAAGAGCCCGGAGCTGGCGCTGTCCGTCGTCGTCGAGGCGGGCCCGTTCGGACCGAAACGCTACGCGGGGCCGGGCGAGGTCACGGTGACCGCGCAGGCGGGCAGCGGACTGCAAGGTCATCTCGGCCGGTTCACCGGCAGCGTCGACGTGACCGCGTTCGACCGCAGCCACATCGCCGGCAAGATCGACGGCCGAGTGTCTCCGCTCGCCGGTGGAGACGTCTCCGTGCTCGCCACGTTCGACATCGCGTGCCCCAGCGCGGCGGGCTGCCCGCCGCCGCGATGACACGCTACGCGGTCGCCGCGAGCGCGTCGCCGAGCACCGACACCAGCCGATCGAGCTCGGGCTTCTCGACGATGAACGGCGGCGCGAGCTGGATCGTGTCGCCGCCGTAGCGGACGTAGAAGCCCTTGTCGAGGCACTTCATCGCGACCTCGAACGGCCGCTTCGCCGGCTCGCCGGGCGCGTGCTCGAGCGTGAGCCCGGCCGCGAGCCCGAAGTTGCGGATGTCGGCGACGTGCTTTGCGCCCTTCAGCGAGTGCACCGCGTGCTCGAAGTACGGCGCGAGCTCGCGCACGCGCTCGACCGCGCGATCCTTCTGCAACAGGTCGAGCGCCGCGACGCCCGCCGCGCACGCGATCGGATGCGCCGAGTACGTGTAACCGTGCGGCAGCTCGAGCAGGTACTCGGGCCCGCCCGCGGCCATGAACGTGTCGTAGATCGGCTTGTTCACGACGACGCCGCCGAGCGGCTGCACGCCGTTCGTCACCTGCTTCGCGAAGTTCAGGATGTCCGGCGTGACGCCGAACGCCTCGGCGCCGGTGTACGCGCCGGCGCGGCCGAAGCCCGTGATCACCTCGTCGAAGATCAGCAGGATGTCGTGCTTCGTGCAGATCTCGCGGATGCGCTGCAGGTAGCCCGCCGGCGGGATGATCACGCCCGCCGAGCCCGCGAACGGCTCGACGATCACCGCGGCGATGTTCGACGCGTCGTGCAGCGCGATCAGATCGAGCAGGCGGTCGGCGAGCTCGACGCCGCCGTCCTTCGGCATGCCTTTCGTGAACGCGTTCCGGGCGAGCAGCGTGTGCGGCAGGTGGTCGGCGTCGACCGCCTGGCCGAACGCCTTGCGGTTGCCGGCGATCCCGCCGACCGAGATGCCGCCGAAGTTGACGCCGTGATAGCCCTTCTCGCGACCGATCAGCCGGAACTTCTCGGCCTTGCCCTTCGCGCGCCAGTACGCGCGCGCGATCTTGAGCGACGTGTCGGCCGCCTCGGAGCCCGAGCAGCAGAAGAACACGTGATCGAGGCCCGCCGGCATCAGCTCCTTGATCTTGTTCGCGAGCGCGAACGACCCCGGGTGGCCGAACTGGAACGCCGGCGCGTAGTCGAGCGTCGCGACCTGCTTCTGCACGGCCTCGACGATCTCCTTGCGCGCGTGGCCGAGGCCCGAGCACCACAGGCCGGACAGGCCGTCGAACACCTTCTTGCCGTGCGCGTCGGTGTAGTACGCGCCCTCGGCGCTCACGAACATGCGCGGATGCGCCTTGAACTCGCGGTTGCCGGTGAAAGGCATCCAGTGCGCCTCGAGCCAGGCGCGGTCGGTACGAACGTCGGTGCTAGCCATGTGCGCTCCTCAGATTTGCCGCCAAGACGCCGAGGGCGCCAAGACAGACGCCAAGTGGATCTTCCAAAAAAAATGTTGCCTTGGCGTCTGTCTTGGCGTGCATGGCGCCTTGGCGGCTAATCTGACTTTTACAGCGCGAACGTGCCGCGGCGCACGAACTGGCCGCGACCCTGGACGCGCGACGCGACCCACACGTCGTTCTCGACGACGAGCTCGCCGCGCGACAGCACGGCGGCGGGCGCGCCGATCACCTTGCGACCCTCGAACGGCGAGTAGTCGACGCGCATGTGCAGCGTGTCCTTGCCGAGGATCTTCTCGCGCTTCGGATCCCACACGAGCACGTCGGCGTCGGCGCCGACCGCGAGCGTGCCCTTCTTCGGGTACATGCCGAAGATCTTCGCCGGCGCGGTCGCCGTGATCTCGACGAAGCGGTTGATCGAGATCTTGCCCTGCGTCACGCCCTCCCACAGCAGGTAGTGGCGCGTCTCGACGCCCGGCATGCCGTTCGGGATCTTCGAGAAGTCGTTCCTGCCGAGCTCCTTCTGATCCTTCATGCAGAACGGGCAGTGGTCGGTCGCGACGACCTGGAGGTCGTAGTTGCGCAGGCCGCGCCACAGGTGGTCGTGGTGGTGCGCGGGACGCAGCGGCGGCGTGCACACGTAGCCGGCGCCCTTCCACTCGTCGCCGGGCTCGCCGCGCAGGTCGTCCTCCGTGCAGAACAGGTACTGCGGGCAGGTCTCGGCGTACGTCGGCAGGCCACGGTCGCGCGCCTCCATGACGCGCGCGAGCGCGCGCTCCGCCGACAGGTGGACCATGTAGACCGGCGTGCCGGCCATCTCGGCGAGCGCGATCGCGCGCTCGGTGCCGGTCGCCTCGGCGGCCTCGGGCCGCGTCAGCGCGTGATAGACCGGCGCGCGGTGGCCCTTCGCGAGCGCCTGCTGGACGAGCACGTCGATCGGCAGGCCGATCTCGGCGTGCATCGTGATCAGCGCGCCGAGCTCGCCCGCGCGCTGCATCGCGCGGAAGATCTGCTGATCGTCGACGAGGAACACGCCCGGGTAGGCCATGAACATCTTGAACGACGTGATGCCCTCGCGCACCATCGCCGCCATCTCGTCGAGCGCTGACGGGTTGGCCTCCGTCATGATCATGTGGAAGCCGTAGTCGATCGCCGCCTGGCCCTCGCTCTTGCCGAACCAGGCGTCGAGGCCGGCGCGCATCGAGCCGCCCTTGCTCTGGATCGCGAAGTCGACGATGCACGTCGTGCCGCCGTGCGCGGCCGCGACCGTGCCGGTGTGGAAGTCATCGCTCGCGGTCGTGCCGCCGAACGGCAGCGACATGTGCGTGTGCGCGTCGATGCCGCCGGGCATGACGTACTTGCCGCGCGCGTCGATCGTGTGGTCGGGCTTGCCGAGCTCGGTGCCCGGCTGGACGATCGCCGCGATCTTGCCGTCGTCGATCCAGACGTCTGCCGCGAACGTGTCGCTCGCGGTCACCACGGTGCCGTGCTTGATCAGCGTTCTCATGGCCGGTGCTCCTTGGCAAAGTGCTCGAGCGCCGGGGCGACGTCGTGCATCGCGGGGCCGTCGCACGCGAGGTGCGTGACGGTGAAGTCGACGCGGTCGCGAGCGTAGCGCACGCGGCACAGCACGTCGGCGTGCGCGAGCACGGCCTCGCCGGGCGTGCGCAGATCGATCGCGATCGCGTCCGCGTAGCCGGGCGTGCCGAGCCACTCGCGGATCGAGCCGCGGATCCGCTCCTGATCGCCGGTCTCGATGCGGAGCCCGATCACGTCCGCGACGCCGCGCGCGATCAGCTGCTCGAGCACCTTCGTCGCGATCCCGATGGAATGCGCCGCGTCGATCATCAGCGGTCCTCGGTCAGGATGCCGTACGAGTCCGGGCGGCGATCGCGGTAGAACTGCCACGTGCGGCGGACCTCCTCGATCATGTCGAGGTTCAGCTCGCCGACGATCAGCTCGTCCTTGTCGCGGCTGCCCATCGCGACGAACTGGCCGCGCGGGTCGACGAAGTACGACTGGCCGTAGAACTCGCCGATGTTCCACGGCGCCTCGGTGCCGACGCGGTTGATCGCGCCGACGAAGTAGCCGTTCGCGACCGCGTGTGCCGGCTGCTCGAGCTTCCACAGGTACTCGGACAGCCCGGCGACCGTCGCCGACGGGTTGTAGACGATCTCGGCGCCGTTCAAGCCCAGCGCCCGAGCGCCCTCCGGAAAATGCCGGTCGTAGCAGATGTACACGCCGATCCGCGCGTACTTGGTCTGGAACGTCGGATAGCCGAGGTTGCCCGGCCGGAAGAAGTACTTCTCCCAGAACCCGCT
>JBLMXA010000006.1:0-5302 GCA_050257515.1 Acidobacteriota bacterium
CGGTCACGCCGAGCGTCGCGGCGAGCCAGCGCGCGGCGCGGTGCGCGTCGACGAGCGTCGCGAGCACGCCGGCCCAGCCCGGCACGAGCACGACCGCGATCGCGCTCGCCGCGATCGTCGCCGCCGCGGCGCCGGCGAGCTCGTTGTTGCGCGCGAGCAGGCCGCCGGCGATGCCGGCAAGCACCGCGAGCCCGGCGCCGCGCACGAGCGCGTGGCCGCCGCGGCGCAGGAGCGCGCGCGCGTACACGCCCGCGAGCGCACGCGTCGCCGACGTCCACCTCGGCCACCGCGCGCGTGCCGGACGCGGTCGCCACGCCGCGATCGCGGCCGCCGGCAGCGACACCGCGGCGACGACGAGCGCGCCGCGCGTGCCCTCGCCGGCGAGCCACAGCGCGAGCCATGGCAGCTGCAGCGCGACCAGCGCGGCCGCCGCGACCGCGATCGGCTCGGCGCGCGGATGCGGCAGCGCGCGCAGGTAGCTCGCCGCGTCCCACCGCACCAGCAGCCGCGCGGACGGCACGAACAGCAGGATCCACGTCGCCGCGAGCACCGCGCCCACCGCCGGCGAGTGCAGCGCGAGCGCCGTCAGGTCGTGCGGCCGCATGCCGTTGCCGCCGAACACCACCGCGCCGACGATCGCGGCGCCCGCCCACACGCCGATCGCGCGCCGCGCTGCCGGCACGACGATCGCGCGGGTCCACACGGCCAGCCACATCCGGCGCATCGTACTCGTACTCGTACTCGCGCTCGTGCTCGATCGCCACCCCGTGGTAGATCGGCGCCGGCATGCAGTTCATCGACGAGGCGGTGATCCACGTCAAGGCCGGCGACGGCGGCAATGGCTCCGCCGCGTTCCGGCGCGAGGACGGCGTGCCGCGCGGCGGGCCTTCGGGCGGCGACGGCGGCAACGGCGGCAGCATCGTCGTGATCGCCGATTCGTCGCTGGCGTCGCTGCTCGACTTCAAGTACCAGCGCCACTACAAGGCCGACCGCGGCGAGGACGGCCGCAACAAGGACCAGTACGGCGCCGCGGGCGAGGATCTCGTGCTCAAGGTGCCGGTCGGCACCGTCGTCTACGACGACGACACCGGCGATCCGCTCGTCGATCTCGACGAGGCCGGCGCGCGCTTCGTGCTCGCGCGCGGCGGCCTCGGCGGCAAGGGCAACATCCACTTCAAGACGCCGTGGAACCAGGCGCCGCGCACCGCCGAGCCCGGCACGCCGGGCGAGGAGCGCAGGGTGCGGCTCGAGCTCAAGCTGCTCGCCGACGTCGGCCTGCTCGGGTTCCCCAACGTCGGCAAGTCGACGTTCATCAGCAAGGTGTCGCGCGCGCGGCCCAAGGTCGCCGACTACCCGTTCACCACGCTCGTGCCCAACCTCGGCGTCGTGCGGCTCACCGGCGATCGCACGTTCGTGATCGCCGACATCCCCGGCCTCGTCGAGGGCGCCGCCGATGGGGCCGGCCTGGGCCACCAGTTCCTCCGCCACGTCGAGCGCTGCCGCGTGCTGCTCCACGTGCTCGACGCGACCTACACCGTCGGCCCGGATCGCTCGCCGCTCGCCGACTATCGCGTGATCAACGAAGAGCTCGCACGCTACGCGCCCGAGCTCGCGGGCAAGCCTCAGGTCGTGGTCCTGAACAAGGTCGACGCGACCGCTCCGGAGGTGATCGAGGAGCATCGTCGCGCTTTTGCCGAGGAAAACGTCGAGCTGCTGACCATGTCGGGCGTCACCGGCGAGGGCGTCGACCGGGTGCTCGAGAAGCTGTGGTCGCACCTCGCGCAGTGAGCCGTCCCACAGGGGCGATTTGCCGCTCGTGGTTGCCTTGATGACCCTGCTTGCCGGTGTTACAACCGCTTCTATTCCAAAGGAAAATGCGCCGGCCACGCCGCGCGCACATCGAGGGATCATGCGAGCACTTGGGAACGCGGCCGTACTGTCATCGCTGCTGATCGCGGCAACCACCGCGCTGGCGGGAACCGGCACCACCAAGACGCCGGCGAAGGCCGCTCCGGCCGCCGCGGCAGCAAAGGGCTCCGGATCGGGATCCGGATCGGGCTCCGGCTCCGGCTCGGGCTCGGGGTCGGATACAGCCGCCGCCCCGGCTCCCGGCGGCGCGACGAGCGGCAACACGCCGCAGCCGCAGACCGATTTCTCGACGGTCAAACCCGAGGACATGCCGACGGACGTGCGCATGCGCCGGCTGCAGCAGAAGACGCAGGCGCTCAAGGAGCGCGCGTGGCAGCTCAAGGCTCGCCTCCAGCTGCTCAAGGAAGAGACGCTCGGCGGCGGCGTCGGCGCGCAGGCGATCATCGATCACGCCAACGACATGGGCAGCTCGTTCCGGCTGACGAAGCTCATCTACTCGCTCGACGGCACGCAGGTGTTCGCGCGCACCGACGACTCCGCCGAGGATCTGTACAAGGCGAAGAGCTTCGACATCTTCAACGGCCCGATCGCGCCCGGCAACCACACGCTGACCGCGCTCGCGACGTACCGCGGCCACGGCTACGGCGTGTTCGAGTACCTGTCGAAGTACACGTTCAACGCCAAGCTGTCGACGCAGTTCACCGCGACCGAGGGCAGGACGTCCAAGGTCGACTGCAAGGGCTTCGAGAAGGGCGGCGCGGCGACGCCGATGGAGAAGCGCGCCGACATCGAGTGCAAGGTCACCGAGATGGCGCCCGAGCACGCCGCGCCGGCGCCCCAGCAGCAGACGCCGGGCACGACGCCGATGCCCGCGCCCGCAGCACCTGGAACGGCTCCGAACCCCGGGAAGTGAACCATGCGGCTCCCTCGCTTGCTCGCGATGGTCGTGCTCGCGCCACTCCTCGGAGCGGGCGCGGCGCACGCCGACGACATCACCTCGAGGCTCGATCGCTACGAGCAAGAGGTCCGCGCGCTCGGCAGTAACCTGCCGATGCCGAACCAGCGCACGCAGTCGGCGAGCCAGCATCGTCTCGTCGACGCGGAGGTCGCGTACTCGCTCGGCGATTACGACACCGCCGCGCTGCAGCTGTTCGATCTCGCGGCGAAGGAGCAGGGCGCGGACAAGGAAGCCGCGACGTTCTATCTCGCCGAGTCGCTGTACGAGAAGGGCGACCTCGGGACCGCGCACACCTACTTCAAGCAGCTGATCGACTCGAGCGCGCCGCAGAGCAAGTACCACACGCAGTCGCTCGAGCGGCTGATCGAGATCGCGATCGCGCAGCACGACACGTCGAACGACACCGCGGCGCTGCTCGGCGCGCTGCAGTCGTCGGCGGCGTCGTCGCCGGGCGTGCCGTACGTGCTCGGCAAGTACGCGTTCGCGCAGGGCAACTACGACAACGCGCTGCAGCTGTTCGCCGCGGTGCCGAAGGGCTCCGACTACGAGCTGCAGGCGGAGTACTACACCGGCACGACGTACGTCGCGAAGCAGGACCTCGCGAAGGCGACCGACACGTTCGCGAACCTGATCGATCGCAAGCCGAAGACCAACAACGACCGCCGCGTGATCGAGCTGGGCCAGCTCGCGCTCGGCCGCCTCTACTACGAGCGCGAGCAGCCGGCGAAGTCGATCGACGCGTACCTGCTCGTCGATCGCCACAGCGACCTGTTCCCCGACGCGCTGTACGAGGTCGCGTGGGTCTACGTGAAGAGCAAGCAGTACGACAAGGCGCTGCGCGCGCTCGAGCTGCTCGAGCAGAGCGATCCGAGCACGATCAAGACGCCGACCGTGCGCATCCTCGAGGGCAACCTGCGCATCCGCAAGGCGCAGATGCTCCGCCAGCAGCAGGTCAACGGCACGATCAACAACGAGGAGCACTCCGATCCCGCGCAGGAGTACGACAAGGCCGCGCAGCTGTTCACGCAGACGCACGATCAGTACGTGCCGGCGTACACCGCGCTCGCGCAGGCGGTCGACGGCAAGCTCGATCCCGCCGCGTTCATCGATCAGATCGCCGGCCGCTCGCGCCACGTGTTCCAGCTCGCGGCGCCGGTCCCCGAGGCCGCCGTCCAGATGCTCCGCGACGAGCCGAACGTGCAGGTGTTCGATTCCTCCGAGGACGATCTGTCGCAGATCCAGGCGGACATCCGCGACTCCGAGGAGATCATTGCGCGGCTCGACGCGATCATCGCGTCGGGCGATCGCACGGCGATCTACCCGGCGATCGCGGCGCGGCGCTCGCGCATCGCGCAGATCCAGGACGATCTGATCGCGATCCGCGCGCAGCTCGCCGACCAGCAGAACGATAACGGCGGCGAGACCGCCACGCGCCGGCAGCTCGCGCAGCAGTACGCCGCGCTCGGCAACCCGGAGCAGGCGTACACGCAGCGCGTGTCGCAGGCGCAGGACGGCTACGACGGGCTCGACGCGACCGCGACCGAGATCGCGGGTGCGATCGACAGCGCGCAGGCGACCGCGGTGGCGCTGCGCAAGTGGGCGAACGAGGCCAAGCCGCCGATGGCCGACGACGCGAAGCAGAAGCTCGGCCAGGGCCTCGACGACGCGGCGAAGGAAGCGCAGGCGATCGAGGACGAGCTCGCCGGCCTCCGCCGCGAGATCGCGCTCGGCAAGGACCTCGCGACGCTCGGTGACGACCAGATCAAGCAGGCGCGCACGATGCGCAAGCAGGTGCAGGCGGCGGAGGATGCCGAGCAGCGCGCGCTCGCGAGCCGCGGCCGGTCGTCGCCGGCGCTCGATCGCGCGGCGCGGCTCGCGCTGTCGCTCGACCAGCTCGATCAGACGCTCGACGCGGCGGTCGCGCAGGGCCTCGAGCAGATCAAGGCGCAGCTCGTCGACGAGCGCAAGCAGCTCGCCGACTACAAGACCGAGCTCGCCGCCGACGAGCAGGAAGCACGCGAGGCCGGCGCCGCCGTGCTCGGCGCGAGCTTCAAGGACGTCAAGGCGAAGCTCTACGACATCGTCGTGCGCACCGACGTCGGCAACGTCGACGTCGCGTGGTCGCAGAAGGAAGACATCGACGACGATCTCAAGCGCCTGAACCTCGCGCGCAGCCGCGAGCTCAAGCAGCTCAAGGACGAGTTCAAGGACATCCTGATCGAGAGCGCCCCCCAGCCGGTGACGCGCAAGGCGCCGCCGACCGAGGGCACCGAGGGCGCGCCGCAGACGAGCCCCGACAAGGGCGGCGGCAAGGCCGACGAGCGCGTGAAGCCGACCGGAGGCGGCACGCAGCAGCCGGCGCAGCCGACGGTCAAGCCCGACGAGAGCAAGGGCCAGCCGAAGACCCAGCCCAAGACTCAGCCGAAGAAAGGCGGGGCGAAGTGAAGACGCTGTCCAGCCTGTTCGTCGTCGTGC
>JBLMXA010000007.1:0-5948 GCA_050257515.1 Acidobacteriota bacterium
TGGATCACGAACGGCTCGGTCGCGCAGGTCGCGCTCGTGTGGGCCAAGCTCGACGGCAAGGTGCACGGCTTCCTCGTGCCGACGAAGTCCAAGGGCTTCAGCGCGCGCGACATCCACGGCAAGTGGTCGCTGCGCGCGAGCGTGACGAGCGAGCTCGTCCTCGAGGACGTCGAGGTCGACGAGACCGCGCTGCTGCCGGGCGTCACCGGCCTCAAGGGCCCGCTGTCGTGCCTGTCGCAGGCGCGGTTCGGCATCTGCTTCGGCGCGGTCGGCGGCGCGATGGCCTGCTACGACGAGGCGCTGCGCTACGCGCAGGACCGCGTGCAGTTCTCCCGGCCGATCGCCGGCTACCAGCTCGTCCAGCGCAAGCTCGTCGACATGGTCTCCGAGATCACGAAGGCGCAGCTGCTGTGCTGGCGGCTCGGCCGGCTCAAGGACACCGGCAAGCTCACGCCGTCGCAGATCTCGCTCGCGAAGCGCAACAACGTCGCGATGGCGCGTGACATCGCACGTGACGCCCGCGACATCCTCGGCGCGAACGGCGTCACCGATGACTACCAGTGCGGCCGCCACATGCTGAACCTCGAGAGCGTGTACACGTACGAGGGCACGCACGACATCCACACGCTCGCGGTCGGCAAGGACATCACCGGGCTCGACGCGTTCGGGACCTGATGGGCCCCTACCGCGACGAGGCGGCGGTGCGCCGCGACGTGCTCGTGTGCGCCGGCCTCGATCCGTCGGGCGGCGCCGGGCTGATCGCCGACGTGCGCGTGATGACCGAGCTCGGCGCGCGGCCGATCGGCGTCGCCACGGTGCTGACGATCCAGAACACGACCGGCGTGATCGGCGGCCACGTCGTCGATCCGGAGATCGTGAGCCACCAGCTCGCGTTCCTGCTGACCGACATCGAGATCGCGGCGGTCAAGATCGGGATGATCGGCTCGGCCGACATCGCCCGCGCGATCGCGAGCACGCTGCAGCTCACGAACGCGCCCGTCGTGTGGGATCCGGTGCTCTACCCGTCGCGCGGCGAGCTGCCGCGCGCGGACGCGTGGCTGTCCGACGCGGTCGCCGCGCTGCGCCCGCACCTGACGCTCGTCACGCCGAACGCGTCCGAGCTGGCGTTCCTCACCGACCTGCCCGCGAACGATCTGCTCGAGGCGGAGGCGGCGGGACGCGCGCTGGCGCAGCGGCTCGACTGCGCGGTGCTCGTCAAGGGCGGTCACCTCGGCGGCGACGAGTCGATCGATCTCCTGCTGCACGCCGGCGGCCGCGAGGAGCTGCGCGCGCCGCGCATCAAGGGCGGCGACGCGGTGCACGGCACCGGCTGCGCGCTGTCGTCGGCGATCGCGACGTACCTCGCGCGCGGCCGCGATCTCGCCGACGCGTGCCGGCTCGCGAAGCACTTCGTCGGCGAGCGGATCGCGGACGCGGTGCGCCCGGGCCGCGGCGCGGCTGCGGTCGTATGATCGTCGTCGTCACCGGCGCGACCGGGTTTTTCGGCAAGCCGCTGGTCACCGCGCTGCGCGCGCGCGGCGACGAGGTCCGCGAGCTGTCGCGCGGCGGCGGCGCGGATCTCGAGGTGCAGGGGCCGTGGATGGACGCGATCGACGGCACCGACGCGGTGATCCACCTCGCCGGCGAGCCGATCGCGGCGAAGCGGTGGGACGCTCGCCGCAAGCAGCTGATCAAGGACAGCCGCGTCGAGGGCACGCGCCACCTCGTGCTCGCGATCGAGCGCGCGCGCGTGCGCCCGAGGGTGCTCGTGTCGGCCTCCGGCGTCGACTACTACCCGTACGCGAGCGACATCGACGACTTCGACGACGACGAGGTCACCGAGCACGATCCGCCCGGCGACGAGTTCCTCGCGCGCGTGTGCAAGGCATGGGAGGCCGAGGCGCGCGCGGCCGAGGCGCTCGGCGTGCGCGTCGTGATCATGCGCATGGGCCTCGTGCTCGCGGCCGACGGCGGCGCGCTCGCGCGCATGAAGCCGCCGGCCGGGCGCATCGGCAGCGGCCGCCAGTGGCTGTCGTGGATCCACCGCGACGACGCGATCGCCGCGTACCTCGCGGCGATCGATGACGAGCGCTATCGCGGGCCGATCAACCTCGTCGCTGACTCGACGCGGCAGGCGGAGTTCGCGAAGGCGCTGCCGGGACCGCGGTTCCTGCCGGTGCCGGCGTTCGCGATCCGCGCCGCGGTCGGCGAGCTCGCGGACAGCCTGCTCGAGGGCCGGCGGGTGGTGCCGGCACGCCTGCGCGAGCTCGGGTTCACGTGGACGCACCCGACGCTGGCGTCTGCTCTCGGCAGGCTCAATAGGAAATAGGCAACAGAGAACCGAGAGGTCTGAATCTTCCGGAAATTCGAACTTCTCGGTTCGCTGTTGCCTATTCCCTATTGAGTGGGGACGAACTCGCACTCGAGCCGCTCCGCCCGCGTGCACACGAGCGTCGCCGCCACCGGCGTCGGCTCCTCGCACGTCGTCTCCACCGGCTTGTCGGGATCATCCCCCGCGCCGCGCCCGTGGCACAGCCGGCTTCGCGCCTCGACCGTGATCGCGAGCCCGACACGGCCGTCGATCATCCGCGCATCGATCCTCGTGCGGAAGTCGTCCACCTCGTCGAAGCTGCCGCCCATGCCCTGTCCGGCGCCGAGCACGATCGGCGGCGCCACCCACCACGCACCGTCCGCCGCGAGCACGATCGTGTCGGGCGCGCCGGCGACCGCGTAGCGCCACACCTGGCCGAGGCCGGCGATCGTGCGGGTCTCGACGAGCCGCGCGTGCACCGGCAGCTGGCGCAGCCGGGTCATCGGGGACGGCGGCTCGAAGAAGTCGCCGGCGCGCGCCGAGCCCGCGAGCAGCACGATCGCCGCGAGCGCGCGCATCAATCCAGCTCGAACTCCGCGTGGACGATCGTGATGATGTCCTTGTCGAGCGAGCTCGTGTCGTTGTTGCCCTCGTCGGACGTCTGCGTCGAGTTCGCCGGGTTGATGTTGATGATGCCCATGTCGGCGACGATCAGCTTGCCGATGCTGGCGCCGCCCGCCGACCTGAGGATGTTGTCGGCGCGCGCGCGCGCGTCCTTGCCGGCGGCGGCGAGCATCTCGACCTTGAGCTCGCCGAGCCGGGTGTAGAAGTACTGCGGCGCGTCCGACGTGATCGACACGCCCTGCTCGAGCAGCGACGTGATCTCGCGCGACGCCTTCTCGACGCGCGCGACGTCGCTCGACTGCACGAGGATCACCTCGCGCGTCGCGAAGCCCTTGAACACGCGCTTCGTCGTCTTCGTCGGCACGTTGGTGCCGGGCAGCACCTTGATCTCGTCGACGTTGTCGAACTCCTCCTGGAAGCTCGCCGATTGCGGCCGGATCTCGTCCGGCTTGATGCCCTGCGCCTTCAGGAACGCGATCGCCTTGTCGGTCTCCTCGTGCAGCTGCTTGTACGCCGCGGTGCGGTCCGGCGCGTGCGCCTCGAGCACCGCCTGCCACTGGATGAGGTCCGAGACGATGCGCTTCTTCGCCGACCCGGTGACCCGGATCGTGCGCTGCTCGGGCTTGACGCGCACGGCCTTCCACGTGCCGGCCGCGATCGAGGTCGCCCACACGATCGCGCCGGCCATCGCGATCAGACCGAGGGGCCGGAACGCCGCGGTCGCGACGTCCGGATGCTGCTCGCTCAGCTTCTCCATCTCGCGCGAACGCGCGAGCCGCGCGGGTTATTGCTCGAGCCGGTATTTCTGGACCAGCCGGATCAGGTTGCGGCGCGACACCTTCAAGTCCTCGGCCGCCCTCGTCTTGTTGCCGCCGTGGCGGCGCATCGCGGCGCCGATCATGCGCCGCTCGAGCGCCTCGACCGCGGCGGGCAGCGAGCTGGTGTCGATCGAGCCATCGGAGTCGGCGGGAGCGTACTCGCGGATGCGCGGCGATAGCAGCTCGACGCCGATCTGCGGCTGGTCGCCGACGAGCACGACGAGCCGCTCGATCTCGTTCTCGAGCTCGCGCACGTTGCCGGGCCACGCGTACGCGAGCAGGCGCTGCAGGCACGCGGGCGCGAGCCGCTTCGCGCGGCCGTTCGTGCGGTGGCGTGCGAGGAAGCCGTCGACGAGCAGCGGGATGTCGTCCCTGCGCTCGCGCAGCGGCGGCAGGCGCACCGCGATCACGTTGATCCGGTAGAACAGGTCCTCGCGGAACGTGCCGGTGGTGACCATCGCGGCGAGATCGCGGTTCGTCGCCGCGATGATCCGCACGTCGACCTTGCGCGTGTCGGTGTCGCCGACGCGGTTGAACGTGCCCTCCTGGAGCACGCGCAGCACCTTGACCTGGAGCGCCGGCGACATGTCGCCGATCTCGTCGAGGAAGAACGTGCCGAGGTCGGCGCTCTCGAACAGGCCCGGCTTGTCGGCGATCGCGCCGGTGAACGCGCCGCGCTTGTGGCCGAACAGCTCGGAGTCGAGCAGGTTGTCGTTGAACGCGGAGCAGTTCGTGACGACGAAGCGGTGATCGCGGCGCTCGCTGCGCTCGTGGATCGCGCGGGCCACCAGCTCCTTGCCGGTGCCGTTCTCGCCCTGGATCACCACGGTCGAGGTCGATGGCGCGACGCGATCGATCAGCGAGTAGAGCTCCTGCATCGCCGGCGCGCCGCCGATGATGCCGGCGTAGCTCGTGCGCTGGCCGGGCGGATCCTGGCGGCGCTCGCGATCGCGCAGCGCGGTCGCGACGTCGGCCGCCGCCTCGCCGAGCATGCTCTCGATGAGCGCGAGCTCGGGCGTGGACAGCTCCGGCGCGATCACCGCGAGGCCGGCGCCCTCGCTCTCGTCCGCCAGCGGCGCGAACGCCGCGTGCTCGACGGGTCGGTGCTCGACGAGCGTCAGCTCGAGCCCGCGCCGGCGCAGCACACCGCGCACGTGCCGCAGCACGCGGAGGTCGAGCCCCTGCCACCAAGGAGATCTCATCCGGCGTCCGCCAGTGTGACAACTCGTCACAGCTCCGACAAGGGGGGATCTGCGCCCAGATCACCATTTCACGGTCCTGAATCGGGTACTTGCCTCGAACCGCGTGGGGGCCGGCGACACCTCGGTCTGCGCCGGTGGCTGGATCGGGTGGTCACCGTACATCGCGTCGAGGATGGCATCGGCGCGGCGCTTGACCTCGGCACGCACGAACGGAAAGCCCTGGCGTGCGCGGACGCCGGCGAGCGGTGGAGCGCGGTCGAGCCAGTGCAGATCGAACAGGCCGTCGTCGCTGGCGCGGCGCACCAGCTGCTCGGCGCACGCGTGATCGCCGGCGAACCCTGCCGCCTCGGCGACGAGCTGCGCGAGGAACGCGCGATGGCGGCGCGACAGCCGCGCTGGATCGGCGGCGATCGCGCACAGCCGGTCCTGCACCGCGAGCCACCGGCCATCGCAGACGACCGCGAACAGCAGCGTGTACAGCTCGGGCGCGAACAGCCGCCGCGCGTCGACCCGATCGCGCAGCGCGCGCACCGCATCGAGATCGCCGCGCCAGTAGGCGATGCGCAGCGGGCCGATCATCGTGTCCTCGTGGATGATGAACGGGATCAGGGCGTCGACCTCGCTCCAGCGCTGCTCGAGCGCGTAGGCGCGCGCGATCTGCGCTCGCGCCGAACGCAGGTCGGGCGCCAGCACGAGCGCCTCGCCCAGGCGCGCGAAGCCGACCTCGAGGTAGCCGGCCTCCAGCAACATGCGGCCGAGCTGCTCGTGCGCGAGCGCGTCGTGCGGCGCGCACGCGATCGCGAGCCGGAAGTGACCGGCCGCGTTCGCGGGCTCGCCGACGTGCAGCTCGAGCTGGCCGGCGGCGAGGTGGGTCTCGTGGTGAGCGGGCCCGGCCGCGAGCGCGAACCGCACGAGCTCGCTCGCGCGATCGATCATGCGCTGATCGTTCGTCTCGGGATCGAAGAAGCCGCGCTGCAGGATCGCGAGCGCGAG
>JBLMXA010000008.1:0-17051 GCA_050257515.1 Acidobacteriota bacterium
GCGAGCGCGATCGGCGACGACACGCCGAGCGCGAGCGCGAGGATCGCGATCGCGACGGTCGCGACGGCGAACGCGGCGAGCTCGCCGGCGATCGCGCGATCGAAGCCCTGCGGCCGCACCAGATCGGTGCGGAGCACGAGGTAGAGCGCGAGGCCCGCCGCCGCGCTCGCCGGCGCCCACGCGATCGGGTACGTGCCCCAGATCCCGTAGAGCAGCAGCGTGTCGAGCGAGCCGACCGCGCCGAGCACGAGGATCGCGAGCACGAACCGCGTCGTCATCTTGCGCTGGCCGCTCGGCGCCGCACGCCGCGCGATCGCGTAGCCGACCGCGAGCCACACGACGAGCTGCGAGATGTGCAGCCCGGTCAGCGGCCCGACCGCGGTGTAGTACATGCCGGCGGGCACGCGCTGCACGCCGGGCACGGTCCACGGCGTCGCCCAGCACGCGACGAGGAACGCGAGGCCGATCGCGAACGCGAACCGGCTCGTCCACCGGAACCGCTCGAGCTGGCCGCTCGTGCCGAGCAGCACGATCATCAGGTGCGGGCCGACGAGCGCGACCGGGCCCTGGCCGAGCCGCAGCAGGTGCGTCGCGGCGTGCGCGTCGTCGGTGCACGCGGCGAGCGCCTGGCACAGCGCCCACGGCAGCGCGTTGAACGCGGCGCCGATCACACCGAGCCGCATCACCCGATCGCCGCGGATCAGCGCGGTCGCGATCGCGACCGCCGCGATCATCGCGGAGCACGCGACGTACGGAGCGGCCAGCCAGCTCCACCGCAGATCGAGCACCTTCCGACAGTAGCATCTGCGAAGCAGATGCTTGGATCGGCCTCGCAGCGATCGCTGCTACGGCGTGACGAGCTGCAGCGTCAGGTGGTAGCGGTTGTAGTTGCAGGCCCCGCCGCAGTCGTTGCCCCCGGCGGGGACGACTGCGAGTCCGTACGAGGTGCCGTTCGCGAGCGTCTGGTCGAGGCAGCGCGTGGTCTCGCCACCGACGACGCCCGTCGTCTTGCAGTCGGCATCGGTCGCGAGCTGCATGCCTGTCGCGGCGTCGGCGAGCTGCAGCGCGAGCGGCTCGAACGCGACCGGAAACGACACGGTCACCCGCACGCCGACCGCGTTGCAGTTGCCGGGCGTCTGGAACTTCAGCCAGTTCTGCGCGTCGCCGGCGGCGAGGCAGCCGTCGAGGTTCACCGGCGACGACACGCACGACAGGGCCGGCAGCTCGAAGCCGTCCGCCGGCGCGTCGTCGGGCTCGTGCTGGGTCCCGGCCGCGCACGCGAACGGCTCGACGCTCGACGCCGCGACGCACGTGTTGTCGGGGCCGTTGCAGGCCTGGCCCTCGGGGCACAGCCCGTCCGGACCGCACAGGTAGGCGCCGGACACGATGTCGGGCGTGCACGCGGCGAGGGCGACGAGGACGAGCGCGCGCATCAGAACGTCCACGCTCCGCCGACGAGCGCGCCGCCTGGAGTCGGCGCCACCACCGGCGTGCCGCCGCCGGTGTGGATCACGGTCGTCTCGCTGTTCGGCGCGGTCACGATCCACGTCACGACCGCGCCGACGAGCAGCGCGCCGCCGATCCCGTAGAACACCTCGGCCTTCGTCGCCGAGCTGTGGGCCTGATCGTACCTCGCAGCATCCGCGGAGGTCCACGCCGTGTTCGTCGACCTCTTCGCCGAGACGTCGTTCGACGCGGACCGCGAGTCGAGGTGAAAGTACAGCCCGATGCCGCCGAACAGCGCCGCACCGCCGGCGAGGCTCGCGAGCAAGATCTTGTTGTTCGCCGGCCGATCGGGCTCGGTGACGATCACGATGTCCTTCTGCCGCCCGGTCTCGCCCGGCGGACCGCCTGCGGGCTGCGTCCAGGCGGTACCCGGGACCGCCGCCAGCGCTACCAGCCAGGGGAGCCTCATGGCGCGACATTCTCGCGGCCCCCGCGGCCGGTCAATCGTTCCTTGACTGGCCGGGGCTGTCACGGCGCGGTGTACAATGATCACAGGTGTCCCGCCGCGCGCCCCGCTACAAGATCTCGCTGGCCGCGACCGTGTCGCCTCTCCTCGGTGGCGAGGTCGTCGTCTGCCACACGCGCGACATCTCCGAGGTCGGCGTGTGCCTCGACACCGCCGCGTGGCTCCCGATCGGCACCCGCGTGTCGCTCGCGCTCACCGATCCGGGCGCCGGCTCGGCCGTCGAGGTGATCGGCGATGTCGTGCGCGAGATGAACGGCACGCAGCCCGCGCTCGGCGTGCTGCTGATCGATCCCCCCGCCGAGTGGCGCGTGCTCGTCGCCGCCGCGGCACGCAACACCGGCCAGATCGAGAAGCCGGCGCGCCGCATGCGCGTGCTCGTCGTCGGCGACGATCACCGCCAGCGCGGCGCGATGGCGCTCTACGTGTCGAGCGGGTGGGACGTGCTGTTCGCGAGCGACGAGTTCGCCGTCCACGAGGCGCTCGAGAACATCTCGCTCGACGCGGTGGTCGCCGAGCTCGACGCCGGCGACCCGCGGATCGCGCCGATCATGGACGACGTCCGGCGCGCGCAGCCCAAGGCGCGCCGGATCGTGCGCGGCGCCGGCCGCACCGAGGACGACCTCGTGCATCGCTACGTCGATCGCGACGCCGGGCTCGACGCGCTGCTCGACGCGGTGACCGCGAACCTGAACGCGTAGAAGTACGAGTGTAGGTGCGGCTGCGACCGCCGGCGCGCGACGTCTGCAGTTCCCTTTCGGGTAGATCCTGCTCGATGATGGTCCGGTGCGTTCCAGCTGGGTGTTGTGGGTGCTGGCGGCGTGCGGACGCTATGGGTTCTCCGGCGGGAGCCTGACCGCGGATCGCGCGTCGATCGATTTCGATGCGCTGCCGTGCGGAGGCAGCTCGTCGATCGTTGTCACGCTGACCAACGGCGGCGATACCGCGGTCGCGTTCACCGCGGTCGTCGACGTGCCCGGAGTCTCGGCGACCCCGGCGGATGGCACGGTGCCGCCCGGAGGCTCCGCGAGCCTGACGCTCGCGGCCACCGCCGCCGCCGTCGCGACGCCCGGCGAGGCGATGAGCGGCGAGCTCGTGCTCGACACCGACGATCCGGCGATCGGCCAGCTCTCGGTGCCGGTGTCGGTCACGACGACCGGCGGCGTGCTCGCCGCGGATGCGACGACGCTCGACTTCGGCGAGGTCGGCGTCAGCACGATGCACAGCCAGATGGTGACGCTGTCGAACACCGGCACGGCGATGGTGAGCGTGATGACCGGGACGTTCACGACTCCGTTCTCGATCACGTCGTCGCCGGCGTTCGA
Source organism: Acidobacteriota bacterium (assembly GCA_050257515.1). Classification (GTDB taxonomy): domain Bacteria; phylum Myxococcota_A; class Polyangia; order Haliangiales; family Haliangiaceae; genus JABFXX01. The sequence goes on from JBLMXA010000008.1 coordinate 3,295, forward strand.
CCTCGCGCCCGGTGCGAGCCAGCCGGTCGTCGTCGGCTTCGATCCGCCGGCGAACCAGGGCTACTCCTACCAGCTGCCGCTCGTGGTGTCCGGCCCGACGTGCGGTCCGGTGCCGCTCGTGCAAGTCACCGGCGTCGGCTCGAGCAGCCCGGTGCTGCTCGACCACACGACGGTCGACTTCGGCGACGTGACGTGCGGGGCCGCCGCGGCGTCGATCACCGTGAACATGACGAACGCGAACGCGACGAGCTACTCGTACACGGCCGGCATCACGGCAGGGTCGACGTTCGGCGTCAGCCCCACGAGCGGTTCGGTACCCGCGTCGGGATCGGCGTCGGTCGACGTCAGCCGCGGCGCCGTGACGATCCCCGCGACGCCTGGCGCGGTGAGCGGCAACCTCAACGTCGCGGTCACCGGCAACGGCACGACGAACGTGCCGCTGTCGTACACGGTCTCGGGCGCGGTGGTGAGCTCGTCGGCCCCGAGCGTGCGGTTCTCGACGTCGAGCGGCCAGCAGAGCGTGACGATCACGAACTCCGGCAACCAGAACGCGTCGCTCACCGTCACGCGTACCGGCTCGAGCCTGTTCTCCGCGCCGACGTCGTTCCAGGTCGGGCCGGGCAGCATGGCGACGCTGACGGTCTCGTACGCCGGAGGTCTCAACGTCGCGAGCGCCGACTTCGCGATCGCCGCGACGAATCTGTGCTCGACCGCGCTGACGATCCACGCCAGCGGCGGCGACAACTAGGGTCCGAGCGAGCCCTTCGTCTCGAGCTCGAGGCGGACGATGCTCGCGCGCTGGCGCTCGAACACGTCGCGGAGCTGGCGCTGCGCGAGCTCCTCGCGGAGGCGGGCGGCGCGATCGCGCGACGCGCGGGCGACCGCGGCGAGCGCGACGACACGCGACACGGTGACCGCGACCTGGGTCGCCGCCTCGATCAGCACCATGCGGTCGGCAGGATCGCGGAACGCGCGCTCGATCGACACCATCAGCCGATCGAACACCGCCTCGGCGTCGGACAGCACGAGCTCCTCGCTGTCGCCCCATGCGAGGCGGCGCGCGACCGCGTCGTGGAGCTGGAGGTCGAGGCCGGGCACGCTCTCGCCGCCGACGACGAGCGCGCGGACCAGCGCGTCGAACACCTCGGCACCGGCGGGATCGCGGTCGCCGCGCTCGGCGGTGTCGAGGACCTCGTCGCGGAGGACCTTCACGGCTTCGACAAGGTCGACTTCACTCATTACCACTCCGTCGTCCCGCGGCGCTCCCACGGCTGGCTCTGGTCGATCGTCGTCGCGAACTTCTTCTCGAGCTCGGCGCGCTTGCGCTCGGCGCGCGCGACCTGATCGCGCAGCTCGCTGGTCTGCTGCTGGACCTCGCGCAGGCGCTCGGAGTACGGCGCGACCGCCTCGAGCACGAGGCCGGTCATCGCGCCGACGAGCCGCTGGTGTGCGGTCGAGATCGCGGCGAGCGTCTTCGCGCGCAGCAGGTCGCTCGCGGTGATCTGGTGCACGCTCGACGCGACGATGATGCGCGCCTGATCGAGCGCCTCGAACAGCGGCATGACGCCGGCCTCGTCGACCGAGCGTACGCCGTACAGCTCGCGCGCGGCGAGCACCGCCGACGCGAAGTTGCCGCTCGAGTCGCTCGCGATGCTGTCGAGCGCGCCGAGCACCTGCTTGACGAGCTCGGCGCGTGGCGACGTGCGCGCGCGCGCGATCGTCAGCGTCTTCTCGATCGCGGCGACCAGCTCCGCGCTGATGCCGGAGTGGGTTACCGGCCGGTCGGGGCGCAGGAACGGGATCGTCGGCTGATCGACGAACCGCGCGCTGTCGTCGGCGATCGCCGGCATGTCGGTATCCGTGGGCAGCTCGCCGTCGATCGTCTCCTGCATCGCGGTGTGGATGCGGATCAGCTCGCCATCGGCCTCGCGCAGGCGCTCGCCGAGCAGCCCGCCGATCGCGAGCTCGGCGACGACGAGCGCGCGCGACACCGCGATGTCGAGCAAGAAGCCGAGCGTCGCGTCGGTGCCGCGGATCTCGTCGACCACGGCGCGCGCGGCCGTCGCGAGGATGTCGACGAGCTCGCGCAGCGCGCTCCACTCGCCGCCGCGCTCGAACCAGCCGCCCGCGAGGTTCTGCGCGAACGTCCACACGTTGACGCCCGTCGACTTCTCGAGATCGTGGAACACCGCCTGGCACAGCGACAGCGCGATCAGATCGAGCGCCTCGTCGGGATCGAGCCCGCGGCAGATCGGGTTCTGCGTCAGCCCTCGCTCGCGCGCGATCTGCAGGAACCGCGGCCGGCGCTGCCACCACGCGGCGGCGCCGCTCGTCCGCACGACGTGCGTCGAGCTCGGCGCGGCGGGCGGCGCCTCGATCACGATCGTCGACACGTTGTCGCCTCCGCCGCCGCGCAGCGCGAGATCGATCAGATCGCGCGCGACCTGCTCGGGCGCATCGCCAGAGCCGAGCAGGTACTGGATCGCCTCGGCGGAGGCGTAGCCGTAGAGGCCATCGGAGCAGAGCAGCAGGCGATCGCCGGGCTTGAGCTCGAGCTCCGCGACGTCGACGCGCGTCTCGGCCTTCGCGCCGAGGTTGCGCGACAGCACGTTCTTGTACGGATGGCGCTCGGCCTCGTCCGCCGACAGCATGCCGCGATCGACGAGCTCCTCGACGATCGTGTGATCGCGCGTCAGCGCCTGGATGCGGCCGTTGCGCAGCAGGTACGCGCGCGAATCGCCGACGTGCGCGACGATCGCCCGCTTGGCATCGACGATCAGGCACGCGACGCACGTCGTGCCCATGCCGTGGCGCTCGCGGGCCTGCTGCGCCGCGTTCCACACCGCCGCGCAGCCGGCCTGGATCGCGGCCTCGAGCAGCTGCTTCGGCTCCATCACGAGCCGGCGCTGGATGACAAACTCGCGGATCGCGTCGCGCGCGGTCTGCGACGCGATGTCACCGGCGTTCGCGCCGCCCATGCCGTCGAGCACCGCGTAGAGGCCGCGCGCCGGCTCGACGATCATCGAGTCCTCGTTCGTCGTGCGGACCTTGCCGACGTGGGTGTCGCCGGCGACGCGGACGCCGATTCCCGCCGGTGGTGTCGGAGATCGCGTCGCGGTCACGAGCTGGCGCTCCCGCCGCGCTCGCGCTCGGCGAGCTCGCGCCACTGCGCCAGCCGTCGCTCGACCTCCTCGGCGATCAGGTCGTTGACGGCGCGTGCGGTCGAGGCCGTGACGCGGGTCAGCATCAGCGTCAGCTCGGCGCCGCCGGTCGTGCGCGCCAGCTCCTCCTGACATACCTGGGCCGCCGTATCCCCGATCGCGACCAGCATCGCCAGCACGGCCGAGGGCCCCTGTGCCTCGGCGGCGCGCATCGCCAGGAACGTGTGCAGGAACGCGCGATGCAGTCCGTGATCGCCGGTCGCGATGAAGTTGCCGATGTGCTCGAGAACGGCGCCGATCTGGCCGCGGGCGGTCGGCTCGTCGAGGCGGCCGAGCGACGGGTCGAGCGTGGCGCGCATGTCGAGCAGGCGCTGCAAGATCTTCGGGCGCAGCTCGTCGTAGGCCCGTGCCACCGGTGGCGCCGTCGACATCGAACCGAATGTACACCGCACGCGAAACGGAATGGTACGCTGACGCCAGATGGCGTCTGCAGCGGTCGCGAGCAAAGGTGGTCGCGTCCTCATCGTCGACGACGACCCGATGGTTCGCGAGACGCTCGCCAACGTGCTCGTCGACGAGGGCTACATCGTCGACACCGCGAACGACGGCGCCGACGCGCTCGATCGCCTGCACGCGGCGCGCCCCGACGCGATCCTGCTCGACATGATGATGCCCGGGATGAACGGCCGGCAGTTCCTGCAGGCGCTGCGTGACGACCCGGCCTACGCGCAGGTGCCGGTGCTGATCATGACCGCGGTGCACGGCCTCGAGGTCAACCAGTCGGCGATCGGCGCGAGCGAGGTCGTCGAGAAGCCGTTCAACATCGAGGAGCTGCTCAACAAGGTCGCGCTCGCCGTGTACCGCTCGCGCGATGCCGATCGCCTGAACCACGCGCCGTTCGCGCCCGTGGCCGCCGAGCCGCCGGCCGAGCCGAGCGATCGCGGCGTCGTGCTCGTCGTCGAGCACGATCGCGGCCGCCTGCAGCAGCTCGACCTGCTGCTCAGCGAGCGCGGCTACACCGTCGTGTCGATGACGCGCGCGATGGCCCAGCTGTCGCGCCTGGCGCGCGCGCTCCGCCCGCGCGCGATCCTGCTCGAGCTGACGAGCGACGGCGTCAACGAGGTCGTGCGCGAGCTGCGCGCCGAGAAGGAGCTCGATCCGATCCCGATCCTCGTGTTCGCACGCGAGGACGCGTCGTCGCCGCCCGGCGGCCACCCGATCCCCGACACGCTCGAGCGCGCGGCGGACGCGGACCTCGTCGGGTTCGTCGACCGCCAGCGCTGAGCGTCACTTCTCTTTCTTGAGGATCGCCTTCTTCGGATACAGCACGATCTCGATGCGGCGGTTCGCGGCCTTGTTCGTGCGCGACACCGGGCGGTACTGGCCGAACGCGAGCGCGGCGAGGCGCGTCGGTTCGATCTTCGCGACGTCCTGGAGATAGTGGACGACCTCGAGCGCGCGGCCGGCGGACAGCTCCCAGTTCGTGAAGTAGCGGAGCTCCTCGGGGACCTTCTCCTCGGCTTCCTTCTCGAGCTTCGCGCCCTTGCCCTTCTTCGGCGGCTCCTTCTTCGGCCGCAGGTAGATCGGCTGGTCGTCGGTGTGGCCCTGGACCCAGATCTGCTTGTCGGGGAGCGCCTTGAGCGCGACCGCGACCTTCTGGAGGACCTGCTTGCCCTTCTCGGTCAGCTTGTCCTCGCCGGTCGGGAACAGCACCTTGTCGACGAGCTGCAGGTGGATCTCGTCGCCCTCGGTCGACACCGAGCCCGACGCCTTGTCGACCGCACCCTGCACCTTCTTCTCCTCCTCCGCGAGCTCGGCTGCCTTCTTGTCGAGATCGGCCGCCTTGCCCTGCAGCTCCTCGAGCTTCTTGTCCTCGTCGGCCTTGTCGGCGGTGAGCTTGGTCTGCGCGGCCTCGAGGTCCTTCGCCTTCGTGGTCGCGGCGTCGAGCGCCTTCTTCTGTTCCGCCAGCTGCTTCTTCGCGACGTCCGCCTCGCCACCGTGCGTCGGGCGCGCGACGAAGCCGACGCCGCCGCCGAGCACGAACGCGCCACCGAGCACGGCGGCCAGTCGCGCGCGGCTCGGGCCGCTGCCGCCCGTGCTCGAGAATCCCTTCACCTTCGGCTCGCTCGTTCGCTGGGGGACCGGCATCTTCGGATACACCATGATGCCACTGGGGTCCTCCGGAGGGTGCGCCATCGTGCCTAGTCTAACTCAGTCGCCCATCGCGGCACCGCCGCCGCGCGGATCCGCGGTGCCCTTCCACCCACCTGACGGCACACCGAGGATCGCGGTCACCGCACCGAACTCGCGCGGTGGTTGGCCCCAGTCGACCTTGTAACCCATCGCACGCAACTCCTTCTCGGTGTTCTTCGTGATCGCGTCGGCCTCGACCTTGATCACGTCGGGCTCGTGCTGGTGATGCACGCGCGGCGCCGCGACCGCGGCGTCGATGTCGAGGTGGAAGTCGATCACGTTCGAGATCGTCTGCCACACGGCGGTGATGATCCGAGGGCCGCCGCCGGCGCCGACGACCATGAACAGCTGGCCGCTGCTGTCCTCGACGAGCGTCGGCGTCATCGACGACAGCGGGCGCTTGCCGGGCTCGATCTTGTCGGCCGCGCCCTGCACGAGGCCGAACGCGTTCGGCGAGCCCGGCTTCGCGGCGAAGTCGTCCATCTCGTCGTTGAGCAAGAAGCCCGCGCCCGGCACGGTCACGCCGCTCCCGAACGCGAGGTTGAGCGTGTAGGTCAGCGCGACGGCCATGCCGTCCTTGTCGACGACGCTGATGTTCGTCGTGTGGTTGCCCTCGAGCAGCGCGGGCACCTCCTGCGACGGCGTCGCCTTCGGGCCGATCGTCGCGGCGAGCTTGTCGTCGAACGCCTTCGACACGAGCCTGGCGACCGGGTCTTCCTTCACGAACGCGGGATCGGCGAGCAGGATGTTGCGCGCCGCGAACGCGCGCCGCCACACCTCGACGAGCCAGTGGATGTGCTGGGCGGAGTGCCAGCCCAGCTTCGCGAGGTCCACATCGCGCAGCATGTTCGCGCTCATCGCCATCACCACGCCGCCCGATGACGGGAGCGGCATCGTCGTGATGTGGTGGCCCCGGTAGTCGAGCTCGATCGGCTGCCGCCACTCGGGCTTGTAGTCCTCGAGATCCTTCGCCGTGATGATGCCGCCGCCGCGCTTCATCTCGTCCACGATCGCCTGCGCCGTGGGACCCTTGTAGAAGCCGTCGGCACCCTTGTCGGCGATCCGCTCGAGCGCGGCCTGCAGCTCGGGGATCTTGACGATCTCGCCGGTCTCGCGCGGCTTGCCGTTCGGCACCCAGATCGCCGCGGTCGCCGGGTTCTTCGCGAGGAAGTCCTTGCGGCGCTCGATCGATGCGTGGAGAAAGCCGTCGACCGCGAAGCCATCGCGCGCGAGCGCGATCGCGGGCGCGACGAGCTCCTTCCACGGCTTCTTGCCGAGCTTCTCGTGCAGCGCCCACAGCCCGGCGACGGTGCCCGGCACGCCGGCCGCGCGATCGCCGAACAGCGAGTCCTTCGTCGGCTTGCCCTGCGCGTCGAGGTACATCGTGTCGGTCGCCGCACCCGGCGCGACCTCGCGGAAGTCGAGCGCGAGGTGGTTGCCCTTGCCCGCGCGCACGACCGCGAACCCGCCGCCGCCGAGGTTGCCGGCGCTCGGGTGGGTCACCGCCATCGCGAACGCGGTCGCGACCACGGCATCCACCGCGTTGCCGCCGGCGGCGAGCACGTCGTGGCCGACCTTGGTCGCCTGCGGCGACTCCGACGCGACGACGAACGTCTTGCCGGTGCCGACGACCGACGGATCGACGTGGTAGTCCGACGTTTCGGTCCGCCACGGCTCGGTCGGGAGCTTGTCGGGCTTCGCCTCGTGCGGGTGCGGCTTGCCGTGCTTGCACGCGACGACGAGGACGAGGAGCAGCGCGAGCCGGCGGGGCACGATCATGACGGCGCATCCTACGACACGAATGTCGCGGCTACCCGGCGCGGCGCGGATCTCGTGTGCGGCCAAGTCTGCGGGATGGTTACGCGCCTGGTGGCTCGGGCGTTGCTGTAGGGGCCCGCATGCGCTCCCACGTGCTCCTTCTCCTCGCGGCCGCGGCCTGCGGCGGCGGCAACTCGGCCAGCGAAGGCAGCTACCCCACGGGCGGCGGTGCCTCGGCGGATGCCGGCGCCGGCGGCGGCGTCAGCTTCGGCGGCGCGCAGGACTTCGGCCAGTTCCGCCAGATCCTCGATCAGGGCGGGATCCCCGGGCCCGACACGCTCGACGCGAACGGCTTCTTCAACGAGCACTACGCGCCACCGCCGACCACGACCTGCACCGACACGTTGTGCATGACGCCCGGCGTGGCGGTCGGCCGCGCCTGGCTCGACGGCACGCACCAGGCGGCGCTGCAGCTCGCGGTCGACACGAACGTCGATCCGACGCAGTACACGCGGCTGCCGATGAACCTCGTGGTCGTCGTCGATCACTCGGGCTCGATGTGGGACCAGAACAAGATGGTCTACGTCAAGCAGGGCCTGTCGACGCTCGTCGACAACCTGCAGGACGGCGATCACCTCGCGCTCGTCCAGTTCGACGACACCGCCGACGTGCTGTGGAGCCTGTCGCAGCCGCTCGATCGCGCGCAGCTGCACACGGTCGTCGACGGCCTCACGCCGCGCGGCGGCACGAACATCTACGACGGCCTGCAGACCGGCTTCAACCTGTCCGCGAGCGCGCTCGCGAGCGATCACCAGAACCGCGTCATCTTCCTGTCCGACGGCATGGCGACGGTCGGCAACACCGACACCGCCGCGATCATCACGATGGCGGATGGCTACGTGTCGCGCGGCATCGGCCTGACGACCGTCGGCGTCGGCAGCGACTTCGACGTCGAGCTGATGCGCGGCCTCGCCGAGCACGGCGCCGGCAACTTCTACTTCCTCGAGGACGCGTCGGCGGCGACCGAGGTGTTCATGCAGGAGCTCGACTACTTCCTGACGCCGCTCGCGCTCGATCTCCACGTCGACGCGGTCGCCGGCCCCGGCTACGACTTCGGCGAGGTCGTCGGCTCGACCTTGTGGCAGTCGACGACGCGCGCCGGCTCGATGAGCATCCCGGCGGTGTTCGTCGCGAGCCGCACGTCGCCCGGCCCCGATCCGGGCACCGGCGGCCGCCGCGGCGGCGGCAGCATGCTGTTCATCGCGCTGCAGCCGAACGGCATGAACGACTCCGCCGGCAAGGTCGCCGACCTGACCCTCACGTACCGGCTGCCCGGCTCGGGCCAGGTCGTCACCCAGACGGTGACGCTCGCGTATCCGGCGAACCCGACCGACACGCCCGACCCGCCGTACCTGTCGGCGCCGGAGATGGCGCCGCGGTTCGCGATGTACAACATGTTCCTCGGCTTCCGCTACGCGACGCAGCAGCAGCCCGACTGCGCCGCGGCGGGGCTCACCGCGACGCGCGCCGCCGCGGCCGCGTGGAACCAGACGCACGAGAACCCCGACATCGCGTCGGACCTGACGTACGTCGACAAGTACCTCGCGAACCTGAAGGCGTACCAGTACCAGAGCGAGCCGACGCTCGCGACCTGCGCGCAGGCCGGGCCGACCGGCAGCGGCGGCTACGGCAGCGACTGGGGCAGCGGCGACTACTACGGCGGCGACTACGAGGGTGGCGATGGCGCCTGCTCGGCCGGCGGCTCGCCGCGGGCGCTCGCGCTCGTCGCGCTCGGCCTCGTCGTCGCGCTGCGACGCCGCCGCCGCTGATGCTATACCGGCGGCATGTTCGACGCCGCCGTGTTCGCCGCTCGCCGCGAGGCGTACATGCAGCGGCTCGGCCCGAACGCGGTCGCGGTCGTGCGCTCGCTCCCCGAGCGGCTGCGCAACGGCGACGCGTACCATCCGTTCCGCCAGCTGTCGGACCTCTACTACCTGACCGGGTTCACCGAGCCCGACACCACGCTCGTGCTGCGGCCCGGCGCCGACAGCGAGCGCGTCGTGATGTTCGTGCGGGCGCGCGATCCGGACGTCGAGGTGTGGGACGGCAAGCGCGCCGGCGTCGACGGCGCGAAGACCGTGTACGGCGCCGACGCCGCGTATCCCCAGGCCGAGCTCGCCGCGAGGCTCGGCGAGCTGATCATGAACCGCGACGAGCTGCACTACGCGCTCGGGCTCGACGAGGACATGGACCGCATGATCGCGGGCGCGATCGCGCGGCTGCGCCACACCGAACGCAAGGGCAAGCGGCCGCCGATCGCCGTCATCGATCCGCGCGCGAGCCTGCACGAGCTGCGGCTGCACAAGGGTCCCGAGGAGCTCGCGGCGCTGCGCCGCGCCGCCGCGATCTCGGTCGAGGCGCACCTCGCGGCGATGAAGCTCGGCCGCCCGGGCACGTTCGAGCACGAGCTCGAGGCGGTGATCAACTACACGTTCCGCCGCCGCGGCGGCGCGGGCCCCGGCTACCCGACGATCGTCGGCGCCGGCGAGAACGCGACCGTGCTGCATTACATCGCGAACAGGTGCGCGATCGCCGAGGGCGACCTCGTGCTCGTCGACGCCGGCTGCGAGTACGACCACTACACCGCCGACATCACGCGCACGTGGCCGGCGAGCGGCCGGTTCTCGCCCGCGCAGCGCCGCGTCTACGAGCTCGTGCTCGACGTCCAGCGGTCCGCGATCGCGATGGCGCGGCCCGGCACGTCGCTCGATCAGATCCACCACCACTGCGTGCGCGAGCTGACCGCGGGCATGATCGCGCTCGGCCTGCTCGCCGGCAGCGTCGACGACCGCATCGCCGACGGCAGCTACCGCAGGTTCTACATGCACGGCACGTCGCACTGGCTCGGCCTCGACGTCCACGACGCCGGCACGTACATGCCGGCCGGCCAGGCGCGCCCGCTCGCGCCGGGCATGGTGATCACCGTCGAGCCCGGGCTCTACATCGCCGCCGACGCCGGCGACGTGCCGCCCGCGCTGCGCGGCATCGGCGTGCGGATCGAGGACGATCTCGCGATCACCGAGGGCGATCCTGAGGTACTCACGGCCGCATGCCCGAAGACGATCGAGGACGTGGAAGCCGCATGTCGCTGACCGGCAAGCAGAGGCGGGCGCTGCGCGCGCTGGGCCACGAGCTCAAGCCGGTCGTGCAGGTCGGCAAGAGCGGCATCGACGACGGCCTCGTCGCCGCGCTCGACCGCGCGCTCGCCGATCACGAGCTGGTCAAGGTGAGGCTCGGCGAGGCCGCCGGTCTCGATCGCCACGACGCCGCCGACGCGCTCGCGCAGCAGACGAAGAGCGAGGTCGCGCAGGTGCTCGGCAACATCGTGCTCCTCTATCGCCCCGATCCCGAGGACCCGAAGATCGAGCTGCCGAAGGGGCGCTAGTTCACGCGATTCTCACGCGGCTGTGGCGCAATCCGCGATCGGGTTCGCCACGCGCCGTTCGTTGCCGTTTCTTTCGATCGCCAGCGCGCTCGATCGGCCCGATAGATGAGGCGTGGCCCGATGGTTCGTCCTTGCTTGTGTGCTCGCGACCGGCTGCTCGCTCGCGCTGAGCGGCCCCGATGCGAAGCGCCCGCGCAACCAGCCGCCCCAGTGCGATACCGGCAAGGGGCTCGTCTCGGTCGACGCGATCGCGGGCGTCGGGCTCGGCATCACGGCGCTGGCGGTCGCGAGCTCGAACAACGGCAGCAGCGCCGCGGTGGTCCCCGCGCTGCTCGCGGCGGCGTACTTCGGCGCCGCGCTGCACGGCAACAGCACCGTCGACGACTGCCGCAAGGCGATGGCCGACTACGTCGCGACCGCGCCGCAGGAGTCGCCGAGCGAGGGCGAGGGCCCGCCGATGCCGCGCCTGGCGCACGCGCGCGTCGCGCCGGCAGCCGTGATGCCGTCACCGTCACGGTCACGGTCACCGTCACCGTCACCGTCACCGTCACCGTCACCGTCACCGTCACCGTCACCGTCACCGTCACCGTCACCGTCACCGTCACCGTCACCGTCACCGTCACCGGCGCAGCAGCCACCACCGCCGCCGCCCGCCGCCGAGGCGAACCCGTGGGCGGACTTCTGGAAGGAGGTGCGGTGATGCGCGCGCTCGCAGGCCTCGTGGTGCTCGCCGCCGCGGCGACGTCGGCGCACGCCGACGACGCGATCCTGCGCGGCAACGTCGTCAAGGTCGAGGCGAAGGAGATCTACGTCGATCTCGGCCGCGACCGCGGCGTCTCCAACGGCGCGGCGCTGCGCCTCAAGCGAACGATCTCGCTGCGCCACCCGGTGACCCACGCGATGGTCGACGACTGGATCCCGATCGGCTCGGCGAGCATCACGCAGGCCGGCAGCGTGATGTCGCGCGCGGTCGTCGGCGAGCTCGTCACCGACGTCAAGGTCGGCGACGTCGCCGAGGTGCTCGTCGCCGGTGCCGCCGCGCCGCCGCCCGCGCCGGCGCCCGCCGGCACGCCGCCGCCGCAGGTCGATCCGCAGACCGCCGAGGTGCTGCAGCTGTTCGCGCAGCAGGCCGGCCAGCCGCTCGACGCGCGCATCGCGTCGTGGGAGCACTTCCTGTCGACGCGCCCGGGCTCGCCGTACGCCGAGGCGATCCGTCGCGATCTCGACACGCTGCACCAGCTGCGCGAGCAGCTGCGCCCGCCGACCGTCGCGCGCGATTCCGAGACGATCGCGACCGTGCAGCACGCGGCGCTGGCGAGCGCGCCCGCCGGCGTCGCGGTGCCCGTCGTGTTCGTGCTCGACCAGCCCGAGCACGTCGCGAGCGCGTACCTCCACTTCCGCCCGCACGGCGCGCCGACGTACCGCAGCATCCTGCTCGCCCGCGAGAACAACATCTACCTGCGCGGCGTGATCCCGGCCGACGTCGTCGCGCCGCCCGGCTTCGACTACTTCGTCGAGGTGTCGACGCCCGCCGGCCGCTCGGGGCTCGCGCTCGCGTCGCCGGAGCAGCCGATCTCGGTGATCGTCGCCGGCCCGCCGATCATCGAGAGGTTCGCGTCGAAGCCGGGGCGCTCCGGCGTGCGGCTCGGCGCCGAGTACCTCGACTTCGCGACGTTCGACAAGCGCGCCGGCGACCACCGCGACTACATGGTGCAGGCGACGACCGACTTCACGTACCGGCTCGACGACGTCGTCGAGAGCCTCGGCGTCGGCTACGGCGTGTACGCCGCCGGCGGCGGCTACGCCGATCGCGTGTGGACGATGGACTCGCCGCTGCCGAAGGGCGGGTTCGACTACGGCTACGGCGACATCGAGCTCGGCGGCCAGCTCGAGCACGTCCACGTGTCGACCGGCGCGCAGCTGATCGCGGGCGTCGGCCGCGCCGGGTTCGGCATGGGCTTCGAGGGTCGGCTGCGCATCGGCGACCGCGACGCGACGAACCTCGTCGTGTCGGCGCGCACCGTCGATCAGGTCGGCTGGCTGTCGCTCGTGCGGTTCGGCACGCGGCTCGCCGACGCGGTCAAGCTCGGCGTGCTCGTCGCCGCGACCGATCAGCCGAACGACGGCGACGTCGGCGTCAAGCTCGGCACCGAGCTCGAGCTGCTGTCCGGCCGCTCGGCCTCGCTCTTGCTGCGCGCGTCGTGGCAAGGCCGCAGCGTCGATCACGGCGGCCTCGGCGGCGGCGCCGGACTGGGGGTGTTCTGGTGAAGACGCTCATCATCCTCGCCGCGCTCGCGCCGGCCGCGGTCGCGCACGCCTCCGCGGTCCGCCACGTGCCGCCAGCCGATGCCGAGGCCGGCCGCGCGCTCGAGCTCGTCGCCGAGGCGCCGGCGACCACGCCGACGCTCGTCGCGCACGTGCGCGTGTCGGGCACCGCGGCATGGAGCGCGATCGAGCTGGTGCGCCGCGACGAGGCGCACTGGGTGGCGGTCGTGCCGCCGACACAGGTCGCGCGGCCCGGCCTCGACTACTACATCGACGCCGGCGACGCGCACGTGTTCGCGACGCCCCAGTGGCCGCACACGCTGCCGGTGCACGCGTCCGCCGATGCCGAGCGGCGCGAGCGCGACGTCGTCAGGTTCCAGGATCGCCGCTCGCGCGTCCACATGCTCGGCGACTGGGTCGACTACGGCAGCCGGCAGTTCACGCCGGGCGGCATGACGATCCCGGATCGCTACTACCGCATCGACGGCGACTTCGCGTACCGGCTGTGGGCGTACCCGCTCGAGGAGCTGCACGTCGGCTTCACGCGCCTGATCGGCACGACCGCGGCGCCGTGCGATTCCGGCATGGGGACGTGCGCGGCCGATGCCGGCGCGATCGCCGGCTGGTTCGAGCTCGGGCTCGCGCCCGCCGAGGGCGTGCGCTTCGACGGCCGCGTGTACGTGATGGCGACGAACGGCTTCGAGCTCGGCGCGCGCGGCGAGGCGCGGCTCGGCTCGATCACCGGCAGCCACATCGCGCTCGGCGCCGAGTACCTCGGCAGCGTCGGCAACTCGGCGTACTTCCGGCTCGGCTGGGGCACGGTGCCGCGGCTGCCGATGTCGGCGACCGTCGAGATCACGAACTACCCGTCGGCCGACCGCGGCCACGGCGTGCGCCTCTACTACGACATCGCGAACGAGGTGCTCCCGGGGCTG
>JBLMXA010000009.1:0-4264 GCA_050257515.1 Acidobacteriota bacterium
GCACCTCGAGCTCACGCTCGTCACCGAGCCGGGCCGCGTGATCGTCGGGCCGGCGGGCGTGCTGCTGACGCGGGTGCTGTTCCGCAAGGACAACGAGGGCAAGCACTTCACGATCGTCGACGCCGCGATGAACGACCTGATGCGGCCCGCGCTGTACAACTCGTACCATCCGATCGAGGCGGTCAAGCGCCAGGACCGGCCGACGATCACGACCGACATCGTCGGCCCGATCTGCGAGACCACCGACTTCTTCGCGCGCGATCGCCACATGCCGGCGCTCGAGCCCGGCGAGCTGGTGTGCATCGGCGCGGCGGGCGCCTACGGCGCGGCGATGGCGTCGAACTACAACACCCGGCCGCGCGCCGCCGAGGTGCTCGTCCAGGGCGACCGCTACGCGATCATCCGCACACGCGAGACCCTCGAGCAGCTCGTCGGCAACGAACGCCTCGCCTGAAGTGATATCCTCCGGGCGTGCGGGGGACGTACATCCTGCTGTTGCTCTGTGCCTGCGGCGACAACGGCGCCGGCGAGGACCGCCAGGGCGGCGCGACCACCGTCGACGACCGCTCGCAGCAGGCGTTCATGCATCCGGCGGCGAACCTGTCGACCGACGGCCAGCAGACGTTCCAGGCCGGCTCGGGTCCGTTCGACTTCCACTGGGGTCCCGACCGCGGGCTCGGCCCCTTGTTCAACAACGACGCGTGCTTCGGGTGCCATTCGTCGAACGGCCGCGGCCGCTCGCAGATCACGTTCGGCGGCGTCACCGATCAGTTCGGGCCGCAGTCGCAGGCGCTCGTGCGGGTCAGCCTGCCGACCGGCACGCCTGCGGATCCGGGCGGCGACGTCGCGGTGCCGGGCTACGGGCTGCAGCTGCACGATCACGCGACGGTCGGGCTGCCGCAGGTGCTCGTCACGCTGTCGTGGGTCGAGCACGACGAGCAGTACGGCGACGGCACCACGATCACGCTGCGCGAGCCGCGCCTCGATCTCGCGCCGCAGATGGGCACGCTGCCGGACGCGACGCTGACGTCGTATCGCATCGCGGCGCCGATCATCGGCCTCGGCCTGCTCGACGCGATCGACGAGGGCACGCTCGAGGCGCTCGAGGATCCGATGGACGCCGACGGCGACGGCATCTCGGGGCGCGGCAACCAGGTGTGGAACCCCGAGACGCAGGCCACCGAGCGCGGCCGCTTCGGGTGGAAGGCGAACGTGCCGCGGCTCGAGATCCAGGCCGGGGGCGCCGCGGTGAACGACATGGGGCTGACGAACAAGGTGTTCCCGGCGACCGACGGCTCCGACAACGACATCAGCGATCTCCAGCTCGATCAGATGACGTTCTTCGTGTCGACGGTCGGCGTACCGGCGGCGGCACCGCGCAGCGCCGCGGCGTGGCGCGGCCGCGAGCTGTTCGAGCACTTCAACTGCTCCGGCTGTCACGTGCCGACGCTGGTCACCGGCGACTCGCCGATCCCCGAGCTCGCGCACCAGACGATCCACCCGTACACCGACCTGTTGCTCCACGACATGGGCGACGGGCTCGCCGACCAGCGCCCTGACTTCGCCGCGACCGGGAGCGAGTGGCGCACGCCGCCGTTGTGGGGCATCGGGCTCGCGCAGGTGGTCGACGACGGCACGACCTTCTTGCACGACGGCCGCGCGCGCACGCTCGAGGAGGCGATCCTGTGGCACGGCGGCGAGGCGCTGACCGCCCGCGAGGCGTTCCGCATGTCTCCGGCGGCGGATCGCGCCGCATTGATCGCGTTCCTGCAGACGCTTTGAGTACACTCGGGAGCGTGGAGGAGGACACGTCGCACGACGAGGCGCCTCCGGTGTTCGACGAGCGCGGGCTCTCGGCGGGCACCGACGTCGGCGGCTATGTCATCGACGACGAGATCGGGCGCGGCGGCATGGGCGTCGTCTATTCCGCGACGCACCCGGTGATCGGCAAGCGCGCCGCGATCAAGGTGCTGAAGCCGTCGCTGTCGAAGAACCCGGCGACGGTCGAGCGGTTCACGCAGGAGGCGCGGTCGGTCAACCAGATCGGTCACCCGGGCATCGTCGACATCTTCGCGTTCGGGTCGCTGCCCGACGGCCGCTACTACCTCGTCATGGACCTGCTCGAGGGCGAGTCGCTGCGCAAGCGGCTCAAGCGCGGCCCGCTGCACCCGAGCGAGGCGGTGCGCGTGATCGACGAGATCGCGTCGGCGCTGATCGCGGCGCACGGCAAGGGCTTCATCCACCGCGATCTCAAGCCCGACAACGTGTTCCTCGTGATGCATCCCGGGCGCATCGACATCAAGCTGCTCGACTTCGGGCTCGCGAAGCTGCAGACCGGCTCGCCGCTCGGGGCGCGCGCGTACCGTACGGCGACCGGCGCGCAGCTCGGCACGCCCGATTACATGTCACCCGAGCAGCTGCGAGCGAGCGTGGATCTCGACGAGCGCACCGACATCTACTCGCTCGGCGTGCTCGCGTTCGAGAGCCTGGTCGGCAAGCGGCCGCGGCGGCTGTCGGACGGCTCGTTCGACATGGACGGCTCGCCGGCGCAGCTCGTCGGCGCGGTCGCGTCGGTGCCGCCCGAGCTCGCGCAGCTCGTCGACCAGATGCTGGCCCCGCACCCGGACGGCCGGCCCTCGCTCGCGCACATCCGCGGCGTGATGAAGAAGCTGCGGCCGTCGCTGCCGTCGGTCTCGGTGCTCGACCTCCAGGTGCTGCCGCCGCCGCTGGCGCGCGCGCCGGTGCTCGAGTCGCTCACCGCGTCGACGGTCGGCGCGCGGCCGCTCGTGCCGACGCCGCACGCGGGGACGCCTCGGGTCGCGGCGCTGCCGCCGGCTGCCGTGCGGATCGCGACGACGAAGAAGTCGTCGCCGCCGCCGATGGCGGGCCTGCGGACGTCGGGCACGCACGCCGCGACCACGCTCGGCGTGCCACCGCCGCCGGCGCCGCCACCGCCCCCGAGGATCACCGCGCCGCGCACGGTCGCCGCGCCGCGGCGCGAGAGCCGGCCGTGGCTCGTCATCGGCGCGGTGCTCGTCGTCGTCGCGGCGGTCGCGCTCGTGCTGGTGCTCGCGGCGTGAGCGCGAGATACTGACATCCGTGGAGGACTCCGACGACGAGCGGCCGACGCAGTCGATGGGAGCCGTCGAGGAACCCGACACGGTCGACAGCGACCCGACGATGGTCGTCCTCGACGACAAGCTCGCGCCCGGCACCGACGTCGGCGGCTATCACGTCGACGGCGAGCTCGGCCACGGCGGCATGGGCGTCGTCTACTCCGCCACGCACCCGGTGATCGGCAAGCGCGCCGCGATCAAGGTGCTCAAGCCCGAGCTGTCGCAGAACCACGACGCGGTCGATCGCTTCGTGCTCGAGGCGCGCGCGGTCAACCAGATCGGGCACCCGAACATCGTCGACATCTTCGCGTTCGGCGCGCTGCCCGACGGCCGCAGCTATTACGTGATGGACCTGCTGGAAGGCGAGTCGCTGCGCGCGCGCGTCAAGCGAGGGCCCCTGCACCTGGCGGAGGCGGCGACGATCATCGACGAGACCGCGTCGGCGCTGATCGCCGCGCACGCCAAGGGCATCGTCCATCGCGACCTCAAGCCCGACAACGTGTTCGTCGTGACCGTCCCCGGGCGCTGGCCCGAGGTGAAGCTGCTCGACTGGGGGCTGTGCAAGCTCGCGCCCGCGGTCGGCGGCAAGGCGCGCACGCTCGCGGGCTCGGTGCTCGGCACGCCGGTGTACATGTCGCCCGAGCAGGGGCGCGCGAGCGGCGAGGTCGATCACCGCACCGACATCTACGCGCTCGGCGTGATGTCGTACGAGCTGCTGTCGGGCACGGTGCCGTTCAAGAAGGGCAGCTCGATCGACACGCTGCTCGCGCACCAGGACGAGCCGGTCCCGCCGCTGCTCGCGAAGGTGCCGACCTTGCCCGAGGAGGTCGCGCAGCTGATCGAGGCGATGCTCGCGAAGGAGGCCGATGACCGGCCGACGCTCGCGGCCGTGCGCACGGTCCTCAAGCGCCTCAAGGGCACGAAGATCCCGACGATGACCGCGGCCGGCCTGCAGATGACGCCCGCGCCGCCGACGCGACCGCCGTTCGACGCCCCGGCCCCGACGTTCAGCCCGCCCACGGTGCGCGACCTGAACGCGTCGCAGGAGCTGACCAACCCGCACCTGCCGCCGTCCCGCCCTTCGACGCCGCCGCCGATGAACCGCGCGCATCGGCGCGCGCCCACGCCGCTGCCGCTGCCGCCGCCCG
>JBLMXA010000010.1:0-11127 GCA_050257515.1 Acidobacteriota bacterium
GCGTTCGTGATCGTCTCGCGCAGCTCGTCGAGCACGTGCTGGTCGTGCTGGAGCAGCACCTCGCGCTGGTTGATCGCGCCGAGCGACTCGAGGTACTTGACGAGGCCCTCGGCGGTGAGCCGCGCCGCGGTCAGCGGCTCGTCGCGCAGCGCGAGGTCGAACTGCTCGAGCTCCCAGCGATCGGCCGCCCGCATCGCGCGCCACACGTCGGAGGTGACGTAGCCGTGGACCGCCTCGCGGATCGCGGTGAGCGCGTCGAGGTGGCGGCGCGCCTCCGGTCCCTGCAGGACCTCGTTGTGCGGCTGCAGCGCCTGCGCGAGCTGCGCGATGCCGCGCCGCACCTTGAGTGCACGCTTGAGCGTCATCAGGTACTCGGGCACGACCGTCCCGCGGTCGGTGTCGGGGACGAACGCGGCGTAGACCGCCGACACGAGCGCGTGGATCGCCTCGTTCGACGAGCTCGTCGTGTCGTCGAGCAGGCCGAGCACGCTCGTCACCTCGCCGGCGGCGAGCGCGACGTCGAGGCGCTCGCGCGCCTCCTTGTACTGCTGCTCGAGCGCGTATTCGATCGCCGAGATCTCGCCGAGCGCCTTCGTCCAGCGCTCGTTCTCGTTCGCCCGCGTCGTCGTGTCGTCGAGGCCGGCGACCAGCTCGCCGATGTCGCTCGCCTCGAGGTCGAACGACTCCTCCTCCTTCGGCTCGAAGTCGCCGAAATCGAGGTCGTCGACCGCCGGCGCGGCCGGCTCCGGTTCGGGCTGGCGCGCCGCCGTGATCTTGCGGGCATAGGCGAGCAGGTGCTCGAGCGTCGTGAACGTCTCGGTCCACACCGTGCGCAGGCCTTCGGCGATCTGCGCCGGCTGCTGCTTGGTCGCGCGGCTGGTGACGAACCGGCCGTACAGGCTGTCGTCGAGCTTGCGCAGATCGGAGAGCGCGGACAAGCTGAGCCCCACGAGCTCGGTCGCTTCGTTGCGGATCGCCGGCGTCGCGATCGCACGGGCCAGTCGGTCGTCCACTTGGCTCCATGGTGCCAGATCCGGCGCGCGTGCGGCGGCGCAGCGGATCTGGAAACAGCTGAAGACGCGGCCGTCGGTCGGGGTCGCCGCGACCGGCGCCGCCGCGCTCGCGCTGGCCTCGTTGGTCGGCGCCGGCGAGCTGACGATCGCGCTCGTCGCCGGCTACGCCGCCTACCAGGTCCTGCGCGAGGGTGTGGCGCCCGGGGTGGCGGCACACCGCGCGGCCGAGGAGATCGAGAGGCTGGGATGAGTCATCGCCGCACCGCGTGCCATTCGTGCCACACCAGCCCCATCACGAGCAGGTCGAACGCGGTCAGTATTCCCATGCCGAGTGTCGGCTGAACGACGAGGTGATACGCCTGGTACGCGATGAACAGCCCGAGCACGACGAGCATCACCGGGAACGCCCACAGCTTGTCGCGGAGCACGCACGCGACCAGCACGACCTTCACGAGGCCGTGCACGCCGAGGTACACGATCGTGAACGCGCGGCCCGGTCCGGTGATGTGCTCGACGAACGCGCGCGCGTGACGCGAGATCGGATCGTCGGGCTCGAGGGTCAGGGCGGGGAGCACGGTCAGCCGCAGGAACCGCTCGGCCGCGGCCTGCGACACCACGAGCGCGAGCACCGCCCCGGCGAGCTCGAGCACACCGTCCAGGAGCTTGACGCCGCTCGCGATCACGAACAGCCGATGCGAGGTCTGGCGCCGCACGCTACGCCAAGTGGCTGCAACGGCGATGCCGCCGCGGGTCGGAATGCGCGCTGCAGCGAGAGTGGATGTGAACGCGACGCGCCTCACGCTCTACGCGGCCTTCGCAGCCAACGCCACGATCGCGGTCACCAAGTTCATCGCAGCGGCGGTGACGCACAGCTCCGCGCTGTTCTCGGAGGGCCTGCACTCCGTCGTCGACACCGGCGATGGCCTGCTCGTGCTGCTCGGGCTGCGGCTGAGCCGGCGGCCGGCGACCCCGAAGCATCCCTACGGCTACGGTCGCGAGACGTACTTCTGGACCACCGTCGTCGCGATGAGCATCTTCGGAGCGGGCGGCGTGGTCTCGATCTACGAGGGCATCCGTCACCTCGCGGCACCCGAGCTGCCGCGCGATCCGCTGTGGAGCTACGTCGTGCTCGCGATCGCGTTCGCGTTCGAGGGCGCGTCGTGGCTGGTGTCGCTGCGCGCGTTCCGCCGCGTGCGCGGCAAGCGCGGCGTGTGGGAGGCGATCGAGCGCAGCAAGGATCCGGCGACGTTCATCATCGTCCTCGAGGACTCGGCCGCGCTCGCAGGCATCCTCGCCGCGGCGAGCGGGCTCGCGCTCGCATACGTGCTCGACGCGCCGGCGTTCGACGCGATCGCCTCGCTGGTGATCGGCGCCCTGCTCGTCGTCGTCGGCGTGATCCTCGGCCGCGAGACGCGCAGCCTGCTGCTCGGCGAGAGCGCGACGCGCGAGGTCGTCGCCAGCATCCGCGAGGTCGCGCGCGCGCAGCCCGGCGTCGCGGACGTGCTCGTGCCACGGACGGTGCACCTCGCACCCGATCTCGTGCACGTCGATCTCGATCTCAGGCTCGACGGCACGCGCGATGCGGTGGAGACCGCACGCCGCGTCGAGGCGGCGGTGCGCGCGAAACATCCGCAGGTGCATCGCGTGTCCGTGCGATTTCCCGAGCTGCCAGCCGCGTGATCGTGTCTTGCATCGGATCCGGTGCGAGGAAGCGAGGGAAATCATGAAAGCAAGAAACATCGTATGGCTCGCCGCGCTGATCCCCGCGATCGCGCTGGCGGACCCCAACCCGCAGAACCAGCAGTCGCCGAGCCAGGATCAGCAGGACAACCAGAACCAGCAGCCGCGCGCCCACAACCAGCAGGCGCCCGAGACCGACATCGAGTCCGAGACGCTCGAGTGGTCGTCGGGTCACGCGCGGCTCGGGGTGATGGTGATGGGGCTGACGCCCGAGCTGCGCACCTACTTCGGCGCGCCGCGTGACGCGGGGTTGCTCGTCGCGAGCGTGCAGCAGAATGGCCCGGCCGCGCGCGCGGGCGTGCGCGTCGGCGACGTGATCACGAAGATCGACAACGACCGCATCCAGGACGCCACCGACATCATCTCGGCACTGCCGCAGCAGATGACGACGCAGCGTACGGTGTCGATCGAGGTCGTGCGCGACCACAACCGGGTCGACCTGCAGGCGCAGCTCGGCAAGCGCATGCGGCCGCAGCCGCAGAACCAGGGCAGTCAGCTCTGATCGAGCCAGCCGGCGATCCGCGCGAACACCGCCGGCGAGCTCAGCAGCTCCAGGTGATCGCAGTCGTCGATCACGTGCTGGTGAGCGCGCGGAAACGCGAGCGCGAGGCGCGGATCGTCGTGGTGGCCGAGCGCGCTCGCGACCGGCACCAGACCGTCGCCGAGCAGCCGCCCGCGGCGGCCCGCGATCGCGAAGCATGCGACGCGCTCGGGCAACGGCGCCTGGATGCCGAACCGCAGGTCCTTGATGCCGGCCGAGCGGATGCCGCCCAGCCGCGCGATCGGCGCGGCGTAAGGGCTCACGCCGACGAGCATCTCGAGGAGGTTCCCGGCGCGCTCGAGCGGCGCGCCGTGGTGCGGCGTGCCGAGGCACACGAGCTTGGCGAGCCGCGCGAGCCACGCGTGACCGGCGCTGCGCGCGTGATCGCACGCGCTGCGCGCGACGAGCCCACCCATGCTGTGGCCGATGATCGCGAGCTCGTCGAGCGGCAGCGGCCAGCCCGCGACGAGCTGCTCGAGCTGCTCGGACAGCTCGCGGCCGTTCGTCGCGATCGCGCACCCGGTGTTGTAGCGGACGTAGCTCGGCGTCCAGCCGGCGGCCGCGAGCGCGGCGCCGTGATCGCGGCCGTCGCGCAGCCATTGCTGGTCCGTCATGCACAGGCCGTGGACGAGCACGAGCGCGCGGGCGGTCGTCGGGTGCTCGCGGCGGCGCAGCTGCATCGCGATCGCGAGCGGATTGCCGGTCGCCGCGAGGTGATCGCCGAGCACGCCGTTGAGCGCCGAGACGATCGCGTCGCGTCTGGGCGAGGTCGCGTGTGCGGTGGGATCGGCGCCGATCGCCGAGACCGCGGCGTCGAACGACGCGCCGGTCACGTGCGTCACCGCCCGGATCGTCTGGTACACGAACCTCGTGATGCCGCGGGTGCGGGTCTCGCCGCGGCCTCCGAACGGCAGCGGGCGGCGCGCGATCGTGCCGTGCATCGACTCGACCACGTCGGTGAGCCCGGACATCGCATCCAGCGCCAGCCGTCCCACGCCCGCAACATCGGCCGCGAGCGGCTGCCTCGTCATCGATTCCAGCATAACCGGGTTACTTCGGCGGCGGTTCGGAATACGATGAATGAGGGGTGACGAGAGACACGCGGGAACCGGGTGCTCCGAAGGATCGCGCCGACGCCGAGGGCGAGGGCGAGCGGTCCCGGGCGAAGCCCACGGTGCCACCACCTCGACCCTCGGGGCGGATCCCGTCGGTCGTGCCACGCTCGACGACCGGGCCGGTGTCCTCGCCGGCGCCGCGGCCCTCGCCGGTCCCCGCGCCGCGCGCGACGCCGGTGCCGGTGCCCGCCCGCGCGTCGGCACCCGTGATCGCGCCGGTCGCGCGCCCGCCGAGCCCCGCGCCCGCACCGACACAACCGATGCCGCCGCGCGCGCCGTCGGAGAAGGACGTCGACACGGCGCCGTCGCTGCCGGTCGCGCGGCCGAACACGCTGGACGAGCTCGAGCTCGACGAGGTCGCCGAGCCGCCCGCGCCGAGCGAGCCCGCGCTCGCGCCCGAGGCGCGCGCGGTGATCGCGACGTGCGAGTCCGAGCTCGAGACGTCGCCGACGCCGCTGCGCGCGGCGCGCCTGCATTACGAGATCGCGCGCGCCTACGAGGCGGCGAGCGGGTGGGCCGCGCAGGCCGCCGATCACTACCGGCAGGCGCTCGAGGGCGCGCCCGACTTCATCCCCGCGATCCGCGGCGCGCGGCGCGCGGCGGTCGCGCGCGGCAACATCGACGCGGCACTCGCGCTCTACGACTCCGAGGACCGGCTGACCGCGTCGCCGGGGCGCAAGGCGATCCTGTCGTACGAGAAGGGCAGGCTCGTCGAGGACGCGCTCGGCGACATCAGCCGCGCTCGCGAGCTGTACGCCAAGGCGCTCGAGCTCGATCCGACGAACGCGTCGGTGATCAAGGCGCTCGAGCAGTGCGATCGCCAGAACGGCAAGCCCGAGGCGCTCGTCGAGACGTTCGAGCTCGCGATCAACGCGATCCCCGGCGACGACCGCCACCGCGCCGCCCTCGTCGTCGAGCGCGCGCGGCTGATCGAGAAGCGCGGCGACGATGCCGGCCCGGCCGCCGCCGAGGTCTACGAGACCGCGCTCAAGCTCGATCCGAAGGCACTCGGCGCCAACGACGCGCTCGCGCGGATCTATCGCCGGCTCGGCCAGTGGTCGAGCCTGACCACCGCGCTCGAGCGCGAGGCGAAGGCGAGCCAGGATCTGGGACGCCGCGCGCTCGTGCTGCAACGGCTCGCGCGGATCCAGACCGAGCGGCTCGGCAACCGCCACGAGGCGATCTCGGCCCTCGTCAAGGCGAACGACGCGCGCGCGAACGATCGGCTCGTGCTCGAGGATCTCGCGCGCGAGTACGAGCGCGAGAAGAACTTCCACGCGCTCGCCGAGGTGCTCGCGGCGCTCGTCGAGCTCGCGCCGGGCAAGCCCGAGCGCGCCGCGCTGCTGCACCGGCTCGGCCTCGTGCTCGAGGGGCAGCTCGCCGATCCCGAGCGCGCGATCCAGCGCTACCACGAGGCGCTCGCGCTCGAGCCGACCTCGCTGCCGGTGCTGCAGGCGCTCGGCCACCTGCTCTCCGACCGCAAGCAGTGGGCCGCGCTCGTCGACATGCACCTGATCGAGGCGAACGCGACGCCGGTCGCCGCGCGCGCGGCCGCCGCGCACGCGCGCGTCGCCGAGATCTGCGAGACCAAGCTGCGCGACTCGACCGAGGCGGTCAACCATCACGCGCGCGCGCTGACGCTCGTGCCGGGCTACCCGGCGTCGTTCAAGGCGCTGACGCGGCTCTACGCGCAGCTCGATCGCCACCGCGAGCTCGTCGAGCTGCTCGAGCGCGCGGTCGACGAGGCGAAGCACACGACGCTGAAGATCGCGTACCTGATGAAGATCGGCTCGGTGTGGGAGGACTCGCTCGCCGATCCGCCGCAGGCGCTGCACGCGTACCAGCGCGTGCTCGAGCTCGATCCCGACGACCTCGTCGCGATCCACGCGGTGCAGCGCGTCGCCGAGCGCGCCGAGCGCCACGCGCAGCACGTCGCCGCGATCGAGCGCGAGGCCGAGCTCGTCGACGATCGCGACCACCGCGTCGGCCTCTACCACCGTGCGGGCACCGTGCTCGACGAGCTCGTCAAGGATCACGACGCCGCGCTGCTGCGCTTCCGCAAGGCGCTGGAGCTCGATCCCGCGTTCGTGCCGGCGCTCGCGAGCGTCGGCCGCATCTACCACGGCGCGGGCCGCTGGCAGGAGCTGCTCGAGATCTACGAGCGCGAGGTCAAGGCGACGACCGGCGCCGACGCGGTCGGGCTGCTCCACAAGATGGGCGAGCTGTGCGAGGACAAGCTCGCCGATCTGCCCGCGGCGGTCGCGCTGTACCGCCGCGCGCTCGAGCTCGATCCGACGTACCGCCCCGCGATCCGCGCGCTCGTGCGGCGCTGCCGCGAGAGCGCCGACTGGAAGGGGCTCGTGCAGGCGCTCGAGACCGACGTCGCGAGCACGGATCACGCACCGACGCGCGCGGGCATCTGGTTCGAGATCGGCCAGCACTGCGAGGACTGGCTCGACGACGTCGAGAAGGCGATCACCGCGTACCGCCGCGCGCTCGAGGCGCGCGCCGATTATCGCCCCGCGCGCGTCGCGCTCGCACGTCTCTACGGCGAGAAGGGCGAGTGGATGCAGCTGATCGACGTGCTGTCGCAGGAGACCGCGGTCACCGACGACACCGCGCTGACGACCAGCGTGCTCGTCCGCCAGGGCGAGGTCTACCGCGACAAGCTCGACGATCCGGATCTCGCGATCCACTGCTTCGAGGCCGTGCAGCAGCACGAGCAGGGCCTGATCGCGGCGCTGCTCGCGCTCGAGCCGCTCTACGCGCGCGCGAACGCGTTCGACAAGCTCGCGACCGTCTACGCGGACATGGGCGCGAAGCTCAAGGATCCGGGCGCGCGCATCGCGGCGCTGCGCGAGCTCGCGCGCCTGCAGCAGACGAAGAAGCTCGGCACCGCGCACGATCGCGTGCGCACGTACGAGGCGATCCTCAAGATCGATCCCGACGACGAGTGGGCGCTCGTCGCGCTCGAGGAGCTCGGGCGCACGATGCGCGACGATGCCGTGCTCGTCGACGTCTACCGCCGGCTCGCCGACATCGCCGACAACCCGTCGGTCGCCGCGTGCTACCTCACCGATCTCGGGCAGGCGCTCGAGCGCCGCGGCGATCGGCGCGCGCTCGACGCGTACAAGGACGCGGTCGCGAAGGATCCGGGCATCCTGACCGCGATCCGCGGGCTCGCGCGCGTCGGCGATCTGCTCGGCAACCCGCGCGCGATGGCGCAGGCGGCGCGCCTCGAGGCCGAGCTGACGCGGCGGCCCGAGATGGCGGCCAAGCTGTTCGTGCGCTCCGGCATCCTGCGCCGCGAGCAGATGAACGATCTCGGCGCGGTCGAGGACTTCGAGAAGGCGCTCGAGGTGTGGCCCGACGACGCGCAGGCCGCCGAGCGCATCATGCAGCCGCTGCTGGAGACCGGCCAGGTGCTGCGGCTCGTCGACATCCTCGCGAAGACCGCGGGCCTCGCGAAGTCGTCCGAGCGGCGCACCGCGCTGTGGCTCGAGGTCGGCGGGCTCTACGCGCGGCGGCTCGACAACCTCGGCGCCGGCATCACCGCGTTCAAGCGCGCGCTCGACGCGACGCCCGGCCACGTGCCGACGCTGTCGAAGCTGTCCGAGGCGTACGAGAAGAACCGGCAGTGGGGTGACGCGGTGGCCACGCTCGAGCAGCTGCTCGCGCTGACCTCCGACGACACCGTGCGCCAGGACGCGCACCTCAAGCTCGCCGCGATCTTCGACGAGCACCTCAACAAGCCCGATCGCGCGACGAAGAGCGTCGAGGCGGTGCTGCGCGGCAACCCCAAGCACGCCGGCGCGCTGCAGCGGCTCGCCGACATCCAGCTGCGCAGCGGCAACGAGGCCGAGGCGGTGGTGACGACGCAGCGGCTCGTCGATCTCGCCGAGGGCCCCAAGCAGAAGGGCGCGGCGCTCGTGCGCGTCGCGCGTATCCAGCGCAAGCGCGGCGAGGCGGCCGCGGCCGACACCGCGCTCGGCGAGGCGCTCTCGCTCGAAGGTCCGGGCGGCGACGCCGAGCGCGATCTCAAGAAGGCGATCGAGCGCCACGGCAACTGGGTCGGCTATGCCGCGGGGCTCGCCGCGTACATCAAGCGTGCGATCGCCGACAAGGAGCCGACCTCGGCGCTCGTCACCGCGTACCTCGAGCTCGGCAAGACGTACACCGACCACATGGGGCTGCCGGCGCGCGCGGTCGACGCGCTCACCGAGGGCCTCGACGTCACCAACGGCGACCAGCGGCTCGTGCTCGCGCTCGCGCGCCAGCTGCGCGAGGTCGGCCGGCTCGACGAGGCGCTGCAGCACCTGAAGCAGGCGGTCGCGCTCGATCCGGTCAACGTCGCCGCGTGGCGCGAGCTGAGCGTGCTGTTCGAGCGCGGCGGCCGCATCGACGACGCGAACCGCGCGCTTGCGGCGGTCGCGGTGCTCGGCGCGCCGGTCGATCGCGAGATCAAGGGGCTCGGCCGCCCGGCGATCGGCGCCGACAACTCGCTCGGCGGCCACGTGCTCGTCACGATCGCCGTCGACAACGCGCTCGCGGTGCCGGCGGCGAACCTGCTCGCCGCGATCGGCGAGCCGATCGGCAAGCTCTACCCGCCGTCGCTCGAGCAGTACGGCATCACCGCGCGCGACCGACTCGGCCCGAAGGCGCCGACGCCGCAATGGGAACTCGCGTCGCAGATCGCGCGGATGTTCGGCACCGAGCTCGAGATGTACGAGCACCCCGGCGCGCAGCCGTTCGTCATCGTCGAGCCGTTCGACAACCCCGCGCTCGTCGTGTCGTCGACGCTGCGCCGGCTGCCCGTCGCGCAGCAGGCGTTCCTGCTCGCGTACGGCATCATGCTGGTCGCGACGCGGCTGCACCCGGTGCTGTCGTTGCGCACCGGCGAGCTCGAGATCGCGCTCGCCGGCGCCGCGCGCGTGACCGTACCGACGTTCAACCTCAACCACGCCGACGAGACCGAGGTCAACAACGCGCGCGAGATCGTGCGCAAGACGGTGACGCGCAAGTGGCGGCGGCAGATGGAGCTCGCGAGCGAGGAGCTCGTCCAGAAGCCGCCCGGCGATCTCGCGCGCTGGCAGGGCGCGGTGCGCCAGACCGCGCTGCGCGTCGCGCTGCTCGTCGCCAACGACCTCGCCGCGAGCATCGACGCGATGCGCCTCGTCGTCGAGCTGCCCGACGTGCGCAACGCCGTGCTCGTGCAGAGCTCCGATGCGGTCAGCGACCTGCTCCGGTTCTGGATCTCGAATCGCGCGGCGAGTGTCCGTCAGCACGCGGGGATGGTCCGGCCGTGACCGCGTCGCCGAGCTGACGCACGAGCTGCGCGATCTTCGGCTCGGCGTGCGGCAGCTCGGCCTCGCGCACGATCAGCGTCGCCGCCGGCGACAGCCCGCACGCGCGCGACATCTGCGCGAACGCGCGCTCGCCGCCGCTGCCGCCGCAGGTGCAGAAGAACGCGACCTTGCGCAGGCGATCCTGGTAGCGGTGCAGGTAGCTGCGCACCGGCGCCGAGACCGACATGCCCCAGATCGGAGTGCCGATCACGACGAGCTCGTAGTCGTTCGGATCGTGCGTGCACGCGGCGATCGGCACGACTCGCTGGGTGGTCGCTTCGAACCCGCTGCGCAGGTATCCGCGCAGGCCGGAGCGGTCGGTGGGATCGGCGATCGCCTCGACGTCGGCGGCGAGCGCGCGAGCGAGCTGCTCGGCGATCTGCTTGGTGTGTCCGGATCGCGAGTAATAGACGACGAGGATGCGCGACATGAGCGCCGCTGGTGCACTCCCTGTGCCGGCGGCAGCAAGGCCGCGCGCTGCGCGCGCTCGATCGCGATCGCGCGGCTACGCCGCGCGACCTCATCTGTTCGGGAGCAATTGCCGCAGGTGCCACAGCTGCTGCCGGGTCGCGCGCTGGGCCCTGTCGGTCGCGCGGCGCAGCTGGAGCACGAGCGTGGTCGTCGCGATCAGCTGCAGCACGGTCGCGGTCGCGAGCACGAACAGCAGCACGGCCGGCGACGCGTCGAGCGTCCACGAGCGCAGCGTCAGGCCGCTGCCGTCGAGCACGAACGTGCGCGGCAGCACGCCCGCGAGCTCGAGCGCGATCGGCAGGACGACGGCGGCGACGTGCGCGGCGACCACCGGGCCGGCACGCCGGATCATCGGCGCGCCGAGGAACGCGACGATCGAGCCGACCGCCAGCGGCGGCAGCACGAGCAGCGGCCCGAGCACGATGCCCGCGAGCGCGAGCGTCCCGCAGTGCAGCGCGAGCCCGAGCGGCAGCCACCGCGACACCGAGCGGTCGCGCGACGACGCGACGAGGAACACGAGCATGTTGGCGGCGATGCCGATCGTCAGCGCGATCACCCAGCCGGGCTCGCGCACGCCGAGCGCCGCGAGCACCGGCATCGCGGCCAGGTAGAGCGCGTACGCGAACACCGCGGAGCGCAGCTGGACGCGGCCGGTGCGCACGCGCTCGCGCTCGAGCTCGGCCTCGACCTCGTCGACGGGCGCCGCGGCCGGCGACAGCAGCAGGTGGCCGACCAGCTGCTGCGACGCGGGATCCTCGGGGTCGAGCGCGAGCGCGCGGCCGGCCTCGCGCATCGCCTCGCCGCGATCGCCCGCGTCGAGCGCGCGCAGCGCGGTGGCGACGTGCGCGTGCGACAGCTCGCGGCGGCGGGCGAGGTCGCGATCGCCGTCGAGGTAGCGCTCG
>JBLMXA010000011.1:0-4019 GCA_050257515.1 Acidobacteriota bacterium
TCGGCCACACGCAGCCGGGGATGACGATCGTGTGCGGCGACAGCCACACCTCGACGCACGGCGCGTTCGGCGCGCTCGCGTTCGGCATCGGCACGAGCGAGGTCGAGCACGTGCTCGCGTCGCAGTGCCTGCTGCAGCGCCGCCCGAAGACGCTCGAGGTGCGCTTCGAGGGCGCGCTGCGCGCCGGCGCGTCCGCGAAGGACCTCGTGCTCGCGATGATCGCCGAGCTCGGCGTCGGCGGCGCGACCGGCCACGTGATCGAGTACACCGGCCCCGCGATCCGCGCGCTCGACATGGAAGGCCGGATGACCGTGTGCAACATGTCGATCGAGGCCGGCGCGCGCGCCGGCATGATCGCGCCCGACGACACGACGTTCGCGTGGCTCGCCGGCCGCGAGCACGCGCCCAAGGGCGCCGACTGGGACGCCGCGGTCGCGCGCTGGCGCGAGCTCGCGAGCGACGACGGCGCGCGCCACGACCGCACCGTCGTGATCGACGCGTCGCGGATCGAGCCGATGATCACGTGGGGCACGAACCCCGGCATGGCGATCCCGATCACGCAGCCGGTACCGTCGCCCGAGGCCGCGCGCGATCCCGCGCAGCGCGCCGCGCTCGCGAAGGCGCTGCGCTACATGGGCCTCACGCCCGGCGAGCCGCTGCTCGGCCGGCCGGTCGACGTCGTGTTCATCGGCTCGTGCACGAACGCGCGGCTCGGCGACATGCGCGCCGCCGCGAGCGTGATGCGCGGCCGCAAGATCGCGCCGGGCGTGCGCGTGCTCGTCGTGCCCGGCTCGCAGGACGTGCGGCGCCAGTGCGAGGCGGAAGGGCTCGATCGCGTGTTCCGCGACGCGGGCGCCGAGTGGCGCGAGCCCGGCTGCTCGATGTGCATCGCGATGAACGGCGACGCGATCGAGCCCGGCCAGTACGCGGTGTCGACGAGCAACCGCAACTTCGAGGGCCGCCAGGGCAAGGGCGGCCGCACGCTGCTCGCCTCGCCGCTGACCGCGGCGGCGTCGGCGGTCACCGGCAAGGTCACCGATCCGCGCAGCCTGGGAGGTGCATGATGACCGAGGACCTCAGATCGAAGCTCGCCCGCAGCGAAGCGAGGACGAGCTCACCGCAGGACGAGGGAATCCCCGCAGGGGGGACCACCAAGTTCACCACGCTGACGTCGCGCGCGCTCGTGCTGGCGGCCGACGACGTCGACACCGATCAGATCATCCCGGCGCGGTTCCTGAAGGGCACGGTCAAGGCCGGGCTCGGCGACGTGCTGTTCGCCGACTGGCGCGATCGGCCGGACTTCCCGCTGTCCGCGCCGGGCGCGAAGGGCGCGCAGATCCTCGTCGCCGGCCACAACTTCGGCTGCGGATCGTCGCGCGAGCACGCGCCGTGGGCGCTCGTCGACTGGGGGTTCCGCGCGATCATCGCGCGCTCGTTCGCCGACATCTTCCAGGAGAATTCGATCAAGAACGGGCTGCTGCCGGTCGCGCTGCCGGAGACCGCGTGCGCGCGCATCGAGCAGCTCGTGAAGGCCGACGCGAGCGCCCAGCTCGTCGTCGACCTCGCCTCCGAGCGGGTGACGCTGCCCGACGGCACGTCGTACGCGTTCGCGATCGATCCGTTCGCGAAGCACTGCCTCGCCGCCGGGCTCGACGAGCTCGGCTACATCCTGTCGTTCGCGGATCGGATCGCAGCCTACGAGAAGCGCCGTGCCTGAGCCGGTCGCGATCTACGACACGACGCTGCGTGACGGCACGCAGCGCGAGGGCATCTCGCTCGCGGTCAGCGACAAGCTGCGGATCGCCGAGCAGCTCGACGCGCTCGGCGTCGCGTTCGTCGAGGGCGGCTGGCCCGGTTCGAACCCGAAGGACGCCGAGCTGTTCCGCCGCGCGCGCGATCTGCCGTGGCACCACGCGACGCTCGCCGCGTTCGGCTCGACCCGCCGGGCCGGTATCGCGCCCGAGGACGATGCGAACCTCGCCGCGCTCCTCGACTCGGGCGCGGCCGCCTGCACGATCTTCGGCAAGAGCTCGCTCGTTCACGTGCACGAGGTGCTGCGCACCACGCCCGACGAGAACCTCGCGATGATCGAGGACAGCGTGCGGTTCCTCGTCGCGCACGGCCGCCGCGTCATCTACGACGCGGAGCACTACTTCGACGGCGCCCGCGAGGACGCGCTGTACGCGCTCGCGACGCTCGATGCCGCCGTACGCGGTGGCGCCGAGGTGGTCGTGCTGTGCGACACGAACGGCGGCACGCTGCCGTGGAACATCGAGGCGCGCGTGCGCGCGGCGGTCGCGACGCTGCCGGTCGCGATCGGCATCCACGCCCACGACGACGCCGGCTGCGCGGTCGCCAGCTCGCTCGCGGCGGTGCGTGCGGGCGCGACGCACGTGCAGGGCACGCTCAACGGCTACGGCGAGCGCTGCGGCAACGCGAACCTGACGACGATCATCCCCGATCTCGAGCTCAAGCTCGGCGTGACGTGCCTGCGCCCGGGAGCGCTCGGCGAGCTCGGGCGCGTCGCGCGCCACGCCGCGGAGCTCGCGAACCTCGCGTTCGACGAGCACGCGCCGTACTTCGGCCGCAGCGCGTTCGCGCACAAGGGCGGCGTCCACGTCGCCGCGATCCGCCGCGCGCCGCGCTCGTACGAGCACGTCGAGCCGGCGCTCGTCGGCAACCGCACGCGGGTCGTCGTCAGCGAGCTCGCCGGGCGCGGCAACGTCGAGGCGATCGCCGAGGCGCACGGCGTGCCCGCGGCCGACGTGCTGCCCGCGGTCAAGGAGCGCGAGGCCCGCGGGTTCGCGTTCGAGTCCGCCGTGGCGTCCGTCGCGCTGATGCTGCGCCGCGCGCAGGCCGGCTACGCCGCGCCGTTCGAGCTCGTCGACTTCAAGGTGCTCGTCGACACGCATACCGCCGACGCCGCCGTGAAGGTGCGCGTGCGCGGCGAGCTCGTCCACACCGCCGCCGAGGGCAACGGCCCGGTCAGCGCGCTCGATCGCGCGCTGCGCAAGGCGCTCGCCGCGGCGTACCCCGAGGTCGAGCACATCCACCTCGAGGACTACAAGGTGCGCATCGTCGACGGCCGCGAAGGTACGTCGGCAACGACACGAGTGTTGATCGACCACGGAAACGGAAGCGAGCGCTGGACCACGGTCGGCGCGTCGCCGAGCATCCTCGAGGCGTCGCTCGTCGCGCTCGTCGATGGGATCGAGCACGGGCTCTGGCTTGCCGAAGGAAAGGGACAACGCGATGAAGGCCACGATCGTCTTGCTGCCGGGTGATGGGATCGGACCCGAGGTGGTGCGCGAGGCGCGCGCCGTGCTGGAGCTCGTCGCCGCGCGCCACGGCCACGAGCTGGTGTTCACCGAGCACCTGATCGGCGGCGCCGCGATCGACGCGACCGGCTCGGCGCTGCCGAAGGACACGCTCGCCGCCGCGGACAAGGCCGATGCCGTGCTGCTCGGCGCGGTCGGCGGGCCGAAGTGGGACGATCCGAAGGCGCGCGTGCGCCCCGAGCAGGGCCTGCTCGCGATCCGCAAGGCGCTCGGCCTCTACGCGAACGTCCGCCCGGTGCGCGTGTTCCCCGAGCTCGCGGCCTGCTCTCCACTGCGCCCCGAGAAGCTCGAGGGCGTCGATCTCGTGTTCGTGCGCGAGCTGACCGGCGGCCTCTACTTCGGGTGGCCGCGGTTCCGCGAGGACTTCGCGCACGAGCGGCGCGCCGTCGACACGCTCGAGTACAAGGAAGGCGAGGTCCGCCGCGTCGTGCGGCTCGCGTTCGAGCTCGCGCGCAAGCGCAGAAAGCGCGTGACCTCGGTCGATAAGGCGAACGTGCTCGAGTCGTCGCGGCTGTGGCGCGAGGTCACGTGCGAGGTCGCGGGCGAGTTCCTCGACGTCACGCTCGAGCACCAGCTCGTCGACCTCGCACGTGACCTCGCGCCACAGCCGCGACGACTCGAGCACGTTCGCCTTATCGACCGAGGTCACGCGCTTTCTGCGCTTGCGCGCGAGCTCGAACG
>JBLMXA010000012.1:0-6968 GCA_050257515.1 Acidobacteriota bacterium
AAATGTATTGTGCGAGTTCCGTACAGTTACGCGTAAACCGAAGCCAATTCTGCAAGCGCCCTCACGGCGATGACAGTTCCTCACACCTCGTCTAATCTCCGCGCAGATGCGCTTCTCTGAAGAACACACGCAGCTACGCCGCATCGTTCGCGAGTTCGTCGACAAGGAGATCAACCCGCACGTCGAGCGCTGGGAGCGCGACGGCGCGTTTCCCGCGCACGAGGTGTTCAAGCAGGCCGGCAAGCTCGGCCTGCTCGGCGTGAACAAGCCCGACGCGTACGGAGGCATGGGCCTCGACTACTCGTACCAGGCCGCGGTGATCGAGGAGCTCGGCACGTGTCACGCCGGCTCCGTGCCGATGGCGCTCGGCGTGCAGACCGACATGGCGACGCCCGCGCTCGCGCGGTGGGGCAGCGACGAGCTGCGCCGCGAGTTCCTCGCGCCGGCGATCGCGGGCGACGTCGTCGCGTCGATCGCGGTGAGCGAGGTCTCGGGCGGCAGCGACGTCGCCGCGATCAAGACGCGCGCGCGCAAGGACGGCAGCGACTACGTGATCGACGGCTCGAAGATGTGGATCACGAACGCCGCGCAGGCCGACTGGCTGTGCCTGCTCGTCAACACCGGCGACGGCCCCGTGCACATGAACAAGACGCTCGTCGTCGTACCGACGAAGCTCGCGGGCGTCACGATCGGCCCGAAGATCGACAAGCTCGGCATGCGCGCGAGTGACACGTGCCCGATCTACTTCGAGAACGTGCGCGTCCCGCAGCGCCACCGCATCGGCGAGGAGAACATGGGCTTCATGATGCAGATGGTGCAGTTCCAGGAGGAGCGGCTGTACGGCGCGATCAGCGCGCTGCGCGGGCTCGAGGGGCTGATCGACGCGACGATCGCGTACTGCAAGGAGCGCCACACGTTCGGCCAGCCGATCCTCGACAACCAGGTCGTCCATTTCCGCATGGCGGAGCTCAAGACCGAGGTCGAGCTGCTGCGCTCGCTGTCGTACCGCGCGGTCGAGGACTACATCGCCGGCAACGACGTCACGATGCTGGCGTCGATGGCCAAGCTCAAGGCGGGCCGGCTCTCGCGCGAGGTCGCCGACAGCTGCCTGCAGTACTGGGGCGGCATGGGCTTCACGTGGGACAACGTCGCCGCGCGGCACTTCCGCGACTCGCGCCTGCTGTCGATCGGCGGCGGCGCGGACGAGATCATGCTCGGGATCATCTGCAAGCTGATGGGTATTCTCCCCGGTAAGAAGAAGAAATAGGGAATAGGCAACAGAGAACAGGGAGCTGAGAAGTTCCGGAACTTCGGACGTCTCGGTTCCCTGTTGCCTATTCCCTATTGTCAGGAGCTCTCCGGAACGACGCCGTTCATCGGCACCCAGATCGTCTCACCGGAGCCACCGACCTCGAGCTCGTAGTAGCCCTGGAGCAGCTGGCGCACGGTTGCCGATTGCATGAGGCCATTGGGGCCGGGCACGAGCACGCGCGCGCCGGGCGCCATCTTCGTCGGGATCTCGCCCGACGCGACGCTCGTGATCGAGGGCGAGGCGCCGATGTGACCGGTGCCGATGCCGAGGATCGCGCCGCGCGGCTCGTCGCGCGCCGAGTCGTTCGGCGGCGGCGTCGGCATCTGGATCGAGCCCGGCAGCGGCGTGCGCACGATGTCGATGCCCGGCTGCGTGATCTCGTCGACCGTCTGCGGCACCTCGATCGGCTGCGCCTTGCGCGGTACCGGCGACGTGATCACGCGATGCGGATCGGGCGTGCCCGCGGCCGCCGCGAGCGACGGGATCGGTGGCGGTGTCGACGAGCGCTGGCCGCGCACGACGATCTCGCCCGACGCTTCCGACGGCGGCGGCGTCGGTGCGCGCGGGATCGGCGGCGGAGGCGTCGACACGCGCGGCGTCAGCTTCGGCGGCGGCGGCGTGCCCTGCGCGGCGAGCTCCGGCGGCTCGATCGGCGGCGCCGGGATCGGTGGGATCGCGCCGGGGGCACGCATGGTCTGGCGCAGCGGGATCTCCGGCATCGAGCCCTGCGGCATGGAGCGCGCGGTGTCGCCGTTGGGGCCGACACGGGCGACCTGCTGCTCGACGAGGTGCCACGGCCGCGTGCCATCGTCGGCGTAGATCGTGACGTGGCCCATGCGTACGAGCTCGACACCGAACACCGCGCCGGCGGCCGGGTTGTACGCGACGAGCTCCTCGACGATGTTCGGCAGCATCCCCGGATCGGTGACCGCGACCGGCGTGCCCGCCATGACGACGCGTCGGGTGAGCAGCCGCGCGAGCATGCGCTCGACGCTGCGCGAGACGCTGCGCAGGACGCCCTCGTTGACGCTGTCGAACGGCAGCCCGACGAACTGCGCGACGAGCAGCGCGGGATCGCCGCAGCGCACTTGCAGCGAGCCGTTCGCACGCAGCCGCACGGGCTGGCCGGTCGTCGGCACCACGAACTGCGTCGTCATGTCGAACGACACCTCGACCGGCGCGGTGAGCACGAAGAACGCGGACACCGGGCGCGTCGGATCGGGCGTGCGCCAGCGATGACGGCCGGGGCCGAGGCGATCGCCGACCATCCATGCCGGGCACATCACCACGAGCTCGTCGTCCGCGCAGGCCACCTCGTACTCCTCCGGGCCGATCGGAAATGGCCAGGCATAGACGAGGTGGTCGGCAGCGACTGCGTCGCGGACGATCACCGACGGCATCGATGCGATAGTACAGGATCTCTAGCCGGGGAAGGTGCCGCGGCGGCGCGACGTAGAAGAGTGTGCAGGACCGTACACTACTCGTTGCGGTCGTCGGCCACGGGTGTCTCTTCAGCCAGCGCCACCGGGTGGATCCGGATCCTCCGGACGCGGCGCGGCGAGGCCTCGATCACCTCGAGCACCGTGCCGTTGTCGGTCGTCAGCTTCTCGCCGGCCTGCGGGATCGCCTGTGCGAGCGACATGCAGAGCCCCGCGATCGTCGTGCGATCCTTGCCGACCGGCAGATCGAGGTGGAGATCGCGGTTCACCTTGCGCACCGCGGCCCAGCCCTGCACGAGGATCGTGCCCTGCGGCTCGCGCACGAAGTACTGCTCGGGCACGTCGTCCTCGCTCATGATGTCGCCGACGAGCTCCTCGATCAGGTCCTCGGTCGTGACGAGGCCCGACAGCCCGCCGTGATCGTCGACGACGATCGCCATCTGCGTGCGGCGGCGCTGCATCTCGCGCAGCAGATCGAGCGCGCGCGTGCCCTCGGGCACCTTGTGGGCGGGGCGCACGATGTCCTCGAGCACGAGCAACCCGCCCTGCCACGCGAGCGCGAGCACGTCGCGCGCGACGACGTAGCCGACGATGTTGTCGATGTTGCCGTCGTAGACCGGCATGCGGCTGTGCCCCTCCTCGAGGATCACGCGCTGCACCTCCTCGGGAGGCGCGTTGCGGCGCAGCGCGACCACGCGCGTGCGCGGCACCATGACCTCGGCGACCGTGACCTCGCCGAAGCCGAGCGCGCGCGACGCGATCTCGCTGGCGCGAGGGTCCACCGAGCCGGTCTTCGCCGCCTCCTCGACGAGCTGCTGCAGCTCGTCGCGCGACAGCCGCGATTCGGAGAACGTCGTGCGATCACCGAAGAACCGCAGCAGCAAGTTCGAGACGCCGGTGAGCAGCCACACGAGCGGCCGCATCAGCTGCGACAGCGCGAGCAGCGGCCGCGCGACGAAGAACGAGTAGCGATCGCTGTAGCGGAGCGCGAGCGACTTCGGCACGAGCTCGCCGATCACGAGCTCGAGGAACGTGACGAGCACGATCACGAACACGAGCGCGGCCCACGGCCCGAGGCCGATCGAGCTGAGCGTCGGCTCGATGTCGTGCTCCATGCGCGCGCCGCCGAACGCGGCCGCCGCGGTGCCG
This sequence comes from Acidobacteriota bacterium, assembly GCA_050257515.1. Classification (GTDB taxonomy): domain Bacteria; phylum Myxococcota_A; class Polyangia; order Haliangiales; family Haliangiaceae; genus JABFXX01. Next base: position 3,901 of record JBLMXA010000012.1, read on the forward strand.
ACCGTCGTCATGCCGATCTGCACGGTCGCGAGGAACCGCTCGGGCTTGTCGCGCAGCGACTTGACCGCGAGCGCGCGCCGGTCCTTGCGGCGGATGAACTCCCGCAGCCGGGTCTTGCGCACGCTGAGCACCGCGATCTCGGCGCCGGCGAAGAGGCCGTTGGCCATCAACAGCCCGACGACGATCAGCAACTCGGAGCCCATGGCGCGACCGCGCGGAGCATACGCTATATATTTCTCCGAGGTTGGCGAAGCACTACATCACGCCGGAGGGCGCGAAGAAGCTGCGAGCGGAGCTCGATCAGCTGTGGAGTGTCGAGCGACCGCGCGTCACCCAGGAGGTCGCCGACGCGGCCGCCCAGGGCGATCGCTCCGAGAACGCCGAATACATCTACGGCAAGCGCCGGCTGCGCGAGATCGATCGCCGCGTGCGGTTCCTGTCGAAGCGGCTCGACGAGGTCACCGTCGTCATCGACGCACCGAGCGACCCGTCGCGAGCATTCTTCGGAGCGTGGGTGACGCTCGAGGACGAGGACGGCGAGGAGGTGACCTACCGGATCGTCGGTCCGGACGAGTCGAGCGTCGACCGCGGCTGGATCTCGATGGAGGCTCCCGTCGCGAAGGCGCTGCTCGGCAAGCGCGCCGGCGACGAGGTCACCGTGCACGTCCCCAAGGGCGAGACCACGTACACCGTGCTCTCGATTCGATACACCGAATGACCGCCGCGCCTGTCGGAGTCCCGCACCCGCTCGAGGAGGCGCCATCGCGCGCGATCGCGGTCGCGCTCCCGAAGGCGATGCAGCGGTACGCGCGCTCGACGGTGCGCTGGCGCATCGGCTGCGACGTCACGCCGCTGCGCGACGGCGGGGAGACCTACGCGGCCATGCTCGCCGCGATCGCGTCGGCGCGGCAATCGATCTGCTGCGAGGTCTACATCCTCGCGTCGGATCGCACGGGAGAGCGGTTCCGCACCGCGCTCGTCGAGCGCGCGCGAGCCGGCGTGACCGTCCGCCTGATGTACGACGCCGTCGGCTCGTTCGGGCTGGCCGATTCGTGGCTCGGCGAGCTGCGCGACGCGGGGGCTCAGGTCGTCGTGTTCAACCCGATCGCGCCGTGGCGCGCGCGCTGGGGCCTGTCGCACCGCGATCACCGCAAGATCCTCGTCGTCGACGACGAGGTCGCGTTCACCGGCGGGCTCAACATCGCGAACGACTACGCGTCCGTCGAGGACGGCGGCGCCGGCTGGCACGACGCGCACTGCCTCGTGCGCGGCCCGATCGTGCTCGATCTCGCGCGGCTGTTTCGCCGCACGTGGCTGCGGGCCGGCGGCGATGGCTACCCTCCTCCCGCGAGCCCGAACCGCTCGCCGGGCGTCGGCGGCTCGAGCTTCGTGCGGATGATCGAGAACACGACGCGGCGCAAGCGCCCGGCGATCCGCCGCGCGTACGTGCACGTGATCAAGGCGGCGCGCCAGCGCGTGTGGATCGAGAACGCGTACTTCCTGCCCGACCGCGGCCTGCGGCGCGCGCTCGTCCGCGCGGTGCGCCGCGGCGTCGACGTGCGCGTGATCGTGCCCGGGCACTCCGACGTGCGGCTCATCGAGTGGGCGAGCCTGTACGTGATGCGGCGGCTCGCGCGCCGCGGCGTCAAGCTGCTGCGCTGGCGGGGCGTGATGCTGCACGCGAAGACCGCCGTCGTCGACGGCGTGTGGTCGACGATCGGCAGCTACAACTTCGACGCGCAGAGCCGGTTCAACAACCTCGAGGTCACGATCGAGATCCTCGATCCCGCGGTCGGCGGCGCGCTCGAGACCGCGTTCGAGCGCGACGTCGCGCAGTGCGACGCGTTCGACGAGGATGCCTGGAAGCACCTGCCCTGGTGGCGCAAGGCCTTCGCGTGGCTCGCGTACCGGCTGCGCCGGTTCCTGTAGGGGGTGGCACGCACGCCGGCTCACGTGTCATCGCCGCATGAGGCTCGTGATCGCGGCGATGGTGGGGTGCAGCTCGCACGCCCTGCAACCGGATGCCACTTCGACCGACGTCGCGACCGACGTCGCGATCGATGCGGCACAACCCCTCGACATCTCGGCCACCGCGGGCAAGGACGAGGATCCGGCGCTGCTGCGGCTCGCCGATGGCTCGATCCAGCTCGCGTGGTTCTCCGAGCGCACCGGCGCCGGCGACATCTACTACCGGCGCAGCCCCGACGGGATCAGCTGGGACGCGCCCGTGCAGGTGTCGTCCGGGCCGAGCACCGACGTGTACCCGAGCGTCGCCGAGCAGCCGGCGGGCACGCTGCACGCGGTGTGGCAGCGTTTCGACGCCGATCCGAACACGTCGAGCCGCATCATCTACAACCGCTCGACGGACGGCACGTGGAGCGCGGCCGGCGAGCAGACGATCGCGAGCGGCATCGACTGGTCGCCGGCGCTCGCCGTGACCGCGAGCGGCGCGCTCGTCGTCGTGTTCGCGCACGATCCGTGTGCGCCGAGCCTGCCGGTGTGCTTCGAGCTCGAGGTCGTGCGGTCGCTCGACGGCGGCGCGACGTGGTCGCCCCCGAGCGCGCCAGCGCTCGGCGCAGGCGGCTACTCCGACACGCTCCCGTTCCTCGCGCGAACCGGCGATCACCTGACGCTCGTGTGGAACCGCTACGTCGCGTCGACCGCGGCCGAGCTGCCGTACCAAACGCCGACGTCCGAGGTCATGCTCGCGACCACCGCCGACGGCGTCACCTGGTCCGCGCCGATCGCGGTGACGTCGAACGCCGACTACGATGTGTTCCCCGCGCTGTTCGAGGATCAGGCCGGCGCGTGGCAGATCACGTGGCTCACCGCACCCGCCGCGACGCAGGTGTCGACGGCCGTCGTCCAGCCGGTCGCGACCGCGGGAGCCGGTGCGCCGGACGGGACGCTACCGGTCACCGGGTACTCGCCGCGCGCGATCGCCACCACCGTGCCCGACCGCTACATCGCGGCGTGGGTCGAGGGCACGTCGGACGTCGACATCTGGGCGCAGCCGTTCTCGCGATGACCAGCAGCGGTTGCGCGGCACGGTCCCTGCACGAGACCAT
>JBLMXA010000013.1:0-9021 GCA_050257515.1 Acidobacteriota bacterium
GTCGACCGGCAGGTACGGCAGCGACTCGATGTACTGGTCGATCGCGTCGGTCGTCGGCGGCGGCAGGGGCGGGGTGGTGCCGACCTCGGTGGTGCAAGCCGCGAGGAGGCAGAGGGGAAGCCAGCGCATCCCGCGGCGAATAGCAGGGCGCGTGCCGTCGGTTTTCGACGGGCGCACTGCAGTTGCGCTACGGCCCGTCGTCCCCGTGCGGCGCGCCGACCTGGCCATTCGAGCTGCCAGCGCGTGTACGATGACCGCGTGAAGTCCGTCCTCGCCGTCGTCGCGATCGCGTGCACCGCCTGCGGCGACAGCTCGCCTTCGACGGTCGTGTACATGGATGTGAGCGACGTTCCGCCGGCGTACGGGCGCGCGCCGTTCCCGACCGACGCGCTCCGCGACGGCGACCACCTCGGGGCGATCGCGGGGCTTCAGCACGTCGCCGGCGGCAACACCGACCTCATCGCGGCGCACCTCGCGGCGCTCGACGGCTGGGGCTTGCGGCCGGCGATCGAGTTCTTCCTCAGCGACGCGATCGATCCGAGCACGCTCGCCGACGGCGCGGTCGTCGTGATCGATCCGGACACGCTGGCCGAGGTCCAGTTCGACTGGCAATGGGAGGCCGACCGCCACGTGATCGCGGGCGCGCCGCACGCGGGCGTGCAGCTCGCCGAGGGCAAGACGTACGCCGCGGTGCTGACGACCGACGTCCGCGCCGCCGACGGCTCGCGGCTGTACGCGCCCGGGCTCGGCGCGCTCGCCGACGCGCCGGCGCGCTGGCAATCGACCGCGCGCGTCTACGACGAGCTCGCGCACGACTACCCGCTCGGCGGGCGGATCGCCGGGCTCGCGGTGTTCACGACGCAGCACGCGAGCGACGTGCTCGTCGCCGCGCGCGGCGCGCTGGCGACCGCGCCGGCGCCGACGCTCGCGTTCGCCGATCCGTCGATCGTCTTCGACTCGCCGGCGCGGCTCGACCAGCTGCTCGGCCAGGCGCAGCGCGACACCGCGGGGCCGCGCGCCGGCCTCGAGATCTGGGGGCTCGACAACCCGACCGGCTACGCGCACGACCACGTCGCGGTGGTCGCGACCGGCACGACGACGATCGCGCGGTTCAAGCGCGCGGCGACCGGCACGTTCGGGCCGGAGGACAAGACGTTCGACGTCGGCGCCGACGGCGTGCCGGTCGTGCAGTCGATCGACACGATCCCGATCACGGTGATCCTGCCGATCGCGGCGATGCCCGCGACCGGCTACCCGGTCGTGATCTTCGGCCACGGGCTCGGCGGCAGCCGCGCCGATGCGCTCGCGCTCGCCGAGCCGCTCGCGGCCCAGGGCTGGGCGATCGTCGCGATCGACATGTGGGGGCACGGCTCGCGGTTCGATGCGACCGACAACGCGAACAACTTCGGCTCGGGCAAGGACGCGTTCACCGGCGACAAGACGCTGCGCGACGGCTTCGGCGACAACACCGGCTACGCCGAGTACATCGCGTTCTTCGAGAACTTCCTCGGCATCTCGGCGGTGCGCGACACGATCCGGCAGTCGACGCTCGACTTCGCGCGCGTCGCGATGCTCGTGCAGCGGCAGCCCGACCTGTCGGCGCTCGCGGGCGCGTACGGCGGCGCGGTGCCGAAGCTCGATCCGACGCGCGTCGCGTACCTCGGCAACTCGTTCGGCACGCTGGTCGGCGCCGACCTGTCGGCGATCGAGCCGAGCATCGATCTGTACGTGCTCAACGTGTGCGGCGGCGGCGTGCTCGACCAGATCGTGCCGAACAGCGCCGAGATCGGCACGCTCGCGCTGCCGGTCGCGCAGGCGATCTACCGCACGAACGGCAACCTCGACCGCTTCCACCCGCTGATCGCGATGATGCAGGCGATGCTCGACGGCGGCGATTCGCTGACGTTCGCGCCGCACGTGCTGGCCGACCGGTTCTCGATCGCCGGCACGCCGCTGTCGCCGCGCCACGTCGTGCTGATCGAGGCGATCGGGGACGAGATCATGGCGAACGCGGGCACCGCGGCGCTCGCGCGGGCGTACGGCGTCGGCGTGCTCGAGCCGGACCTCGCTCCGCCCGCCGGGCTGCCCGAGCTGCCGTCGCCTGCCGGCGGCAACGTCGCCGGCCAGACCGCGGTGCTCGTCCAGTACTCGCCGGCGACCCACGGCTACAACTGGAGCGCGCAGCACGGCCAGCTCGCGTACCAGCCGGGGTTCCCGTTCCCCGGCGACGACCCGTTCCCCAAGCTCGCGACGCCGATCACGATCGAGGAGCCGATCTACGAGACGCTCGCCCAGGTCACGCACCTCCTCGCGACGCACTTCGCGGGCGGCACGCCCGAGGTCGTGACGACCGCGACGCCGGTGCCGCTGCAGTAGCGTCAGCGCGCCGCGACGCCCGCGGTGGGGCCGAGGCGGGTCTCGACGACCATGCGCGCCACGATCGGGTTGCGCACGACGATGTCGGGCTCGCGGCCGGCCAGCCTGACGATCTCGCGCCGGCTCGCGAGCGCGCGCTGGCGCCAGCGCAGCGTCAGCGCGTCGGCGCTGCGCACGAGCGCCGCGCGCTCGCGGACCTCCTTGCTCGTGACCTGCGGCGAGATCTCGGGCAGCGTCGCGAGCAGGCGCGCCGTGTTGCCGGACAGGATGTCGGCCTTCACGTAGTACGCGATCAGCTTGTGCTCGGTGTCGGCGACGCGGATCACGCGATCGAGGATCGCGAGCGCGGGCGCGACCGCGGCGTCGAGCGCGGCGACCGAGTCCGCCGTCGCGTCGACTCGCAGGCTGCGGGTACGCGTCGACACCATGCAGCTCGCGGTCGAGATCGCCGCGTCATAGCTCGGGCCGAGCGTGGTCGCGGTCGGCGGCACCTCGGCGAACGCGCGGCATGGCGCATCGACCGCGCGGACCTCCACGAACGGGGTGTACGTGATGTCCTCGGCGCGCGCGGCGGTCGACGCGAGGATCAGCGGAATCACAAGGAGGGTACGCATGGGACCTCGCTTTTCGAAGCGTGGACGATGCATCGAGCGTGCCCTGCGACGCGGTGTGCCTCGCGCATTCCTTTCGTGCGGCAAAGTCGCAGCGCTACGGAAGCGGCAGTCCCTGGATCGACATGCCGCCGTCGACGGCGAGGCACTGGCCGGTGATGTACGAGGCGGCGGGGAGCGCGAGGAACGCGACGGCGGTGGCGACCTCGCGAGGCTCGGCGATCCGCGCGAGCGGCGTGCGCGCGAGGATCGCGGCGAGGCGGGCGGGATCGGCGAGCACGGGCTCGACGAGCGGCGTGCGCGTGTACCAGGGCGCGACGGTGTTGACGCGGATGTGGTCGCGCGCCCACTCGAGCGCGAGCGTGCGCGCGGCCTGCGCGAGCCCGGCCTTGGCGGCGGCGTAGGCGACGCCGGTCGGCAGCGCGAGGTGGCCGGCGACCGAGCCGACGTGGATGACGCTCGCGCCGCGCGCGTCGCGCAGCATCGGGTGCAGATCGCGCGACAGCTCGAGCACGCACGTCAGGTTCAGCGCGAGCAACTTCTCGATCGTCGCGTCGTCGTAGTGGACGAGCGGCGCCCGCACGTTCGTGCCCGCGTTGTGGACGAGCACGTGCAGCGGCCCGCGCGCGCGCACGGCGGCGACGATCCTCGCGCGGTCGGCGGCGACGGTGAGATCGGCATCGACGTCGGCGCCCGCGCGCGCGACGGTCATCACCTCGGCGCCGAGCCCGCGCAGCTCGCCGGCGATCGCGGCGCCGATGCCGCGCGTGCCGCCGGTGACGAGCGCGCGCTTACCTCGCAGGTCCCACATGCGCGCAGCATAAACGAGTTATCACTCGCGCATGCAGGCGCGCATCCTCGACAAGGACCAGGTCCGCACCACCTCCGAGCTCGCCGACGTCCGCGCGGCGCTCGCGGCGAAGCAGCCGCTGTGGATCGACCTCGAGCGCCAGGACGCGACCGCCGACGCCGTGCTCGCCGAGCTGCCGATCCATCCGCTCACCGTCGAGGACATCTGGCAGACGCGCACGTTCCCCAAGCTCGACGATTACGATCACTACGTCTACGCGATCGTCCACGGCGTGGCGGAGGCGAAGGTTGGCGCGCTCCAGCTCACCGAGCTCGACATCGTGATCGGCGAGCACTTCGTCGTGTCGCACGATCCGGGCAACCTCGCCGCCAAGGACGTCGCCGACGAGCTCGCGCGCTCGCCGCGCCTGCTCGCGAAGGGCCCGGCCTGGCTCGCGCACGCGCTGCTCGACCGCGCCGTCGACAAGTACCTCCCCGTGATCGACCAGCTCGACACCGACGTCGCGGCGCTCGAGACCGACGTGCTGCGCGACGCCGGCACGCGGCGCGGCCCCGACGTGCTGCGCCGCATCCTCCGGTTCAAGCGCATGCTCCAGGAGCTCCGCCGCATGGGCGTCCACCAGCGCGAGATCCTGCTGCGCTTCAGCCGCGGCGAGATCGAGGAGATCCCCCGCGACGCGGTGCCGTTCTTCCGCGACGTCTACGATCACTTCCTGCGGATCAACGATCTCGTCGACAGCTACCGCGATCTCGTCACCAGCTCGCTCGAGGCGTACCTCAGCGTCCAGTCCAACCGCATGAACGAGATCATGAAGACGCTCACGCTGATCGCGACGGTGATGCTGCCGATCACGTTCATCGCCGGGGTCTACGGCATGAACTTCAAGCACATGCCCGAGCTCGACTGGGCATGGGGCTACCCCTACGCGCTCGGGCTCATGGGCGCGGTCACCATCGCCTGCTTCCTGTGGTTCTGGCGCAAGGGCTGGATCGGCTCGCGCGACCTGGAAGTACCGGACGAGTAGTTGCCCACGCCCTTGACCTGTCGCATATTCAGCGCTCTCGATGCGGTGGTTCCTCGCGCTCGGCCTGGTGCTCGCGACCTCGACGGCGCACGCTCGCACCGCGACCGGCTATCGCGAGGGCGAGAAGGTCGAGATCAGGATCGCCGACTGCGGCGGTGCCGAGGCCGAGGTCCACACCGCGATCGCGTTCCGCGCGATGGCCCGCGCCGCCAGCAAGGCCGGCATCGACCTCCGCGTGCGCAGCGGCTTCCGCAGCTACGCGAAGCAGAAGAAGCTCTACAGGAAGTATCGCCAGGGCGAAGGCAACCTCGCCGCGCGCCCCGGCTACTCGAACCACGAGAGCGGCCGCGCGCTCGATCTCTACATCACCGACTACAAGGTGTACGAGTGGCTGCAGGACCACGCCGCCCGTTACGGCTTCCATCGCACCGTGCCCGGCGAGCCGTGGCACTGGGAGTACCTCGGCGGCTACGAGCCCGAGCGGCGCGCGAGCGCGCGCCGGGCGCCGCGATCCTAGAAGATTCTCCATTCTGCTTCCGGTTCCGCTTCACTGGTGAATTCCGGAATTCCATAGAAATGCGGAACAGGAAGCGGAATCGAGAATGTTGCCTACGGCGCATCCAGCGAGGTGTGGTCGTGCACCACGCGCCAGCCGCCTGGCGTGCGTAGAAGCCCGAGCGAGAACACGCCGCCGCCCGCGTTCGGCGTGGCGGTCAGCTTCCAGCGGCCGAGCACGATCGCGCCGTCGGCACCGAGCGGCTGCACGCCGAGGATCTCGAAGTCGAGGTGACCCATCGTCGCCGGCGCGCCGCCGTACTTCGCCTTGTACTTATCGTACGTCTCCTGCCAGCCGTGGCGGATCTTGCCGCCCGACGTGAACACGAGGCTCGCGTCGTGCAGGTAGCCGGCCATGAAGCCGTCGAGGTCGCCGCGGTTCCACGCCGCCTGCTGCGCGAGCAGCACGCCGCGCACCGCGCGATCGTCGTCAGGCGTGAACGCGCGCGGTGCGGACGCGCAGGCGGCGAGCACCAGCAACCAGGCTCTCATCGTACGGGCTCCTTCGAGGGATCTCGCATCACCGGCGCCTTGCCGAACCGCGCGAGGTGCCACGCCTCGTCGGGCGCGGCGATCACGAGCTCGCCGCCGCCCGACACGCCCTTGCCGTCGAAGCACAGCGCCACCTCGCGGTGAGCACGCTCGCCGACCATAGTCTCGCGAATACACCAGGCGTGGTCGTACACGAACGCCTCGCTGCTCGCCGCCGTCTCCGGCTGCGCCGCGAGCTCCTCCGCGGTGGGCTCGGCCGGCGGATGGGACAGCCCGCTGGCCGTCCCGACCCACGCGCCGGCGACGAGCAGCCCGGCGTGGGGCGGCGCGCACGCCAGCGTCGCCGTCCGCGCGGTCGCCGTCGCGGTGACCTCGGTGGTGCGGCAGCGCAGCACGCCGTGCTCGACGTGGTCCGCGAAGAACCGGCCGGACTTCGCGTCGTGACTGCCGGTCGTCACGTCGACGTCATGCGTCCACGCCTTGCCGCGCTCGAACAGCGCCGCGTAGGGCGGCGGCTGCGGCTTCGCCGGCGCGTGTGTGCCGCCGCACGCGGCGGTGGCGAGCGCGAGCACGATCCGCACGCCGCGAGCGTACACGAGAAGCTCGCAGCAGCGTGGCACGCGCGATGCTCCTCTACCGTGCATGGACATCATCACCTGGCTCATCGTCGGACTTCTCGCAGGCGTGCTCGCGTCGCTGGTCGTGGGCGGCTACGGGCTGCTCGCCGACATCGTCGTCGGCATCGTCGGCGCGTTCATCGGCGGCTGGCTGTTCGCCCGCGAGGGCTGGCACTCGCCGTTCACCGGGCTCGCCGGCACGGTGTTCATCGCGTTCATCGGCGCGGTGATCCTGCTCGTCGTGCTGCACCTCATCCACTCGGCGACGTACGGCGGATCGTGGCGCGGGCGCCCGCTCGCGTGACACAGTCGCGGCGTGGCCTACGACATCCATACCGACATCGCGTTCGCGCCGCTCGAGGTGATCGAGGCCGGCGCGCTCGCCGATCGCTGCACCCAGCCGTGGTGGAACCAGACGCTGTGCCAGGTCAACGACAGCGTCGCGCGCATCGGCGTGTTCCACGGCGAGTTCCACTGGCACAAGCACGACCGCGAGGACGAGCTGTTCTTCGTGCTCGAGGGCGAGCTGCTGCTCGACGTCAAGGACCCCGGCGAGCGTACGGTCGCGCTCGGGCCGCGCCAGGGCATGATGGTGCCGATGGGCGTGGTCCACCGCACGCGCGCGCCGTCGCGGACGGTCGTCCTGATGGTCGAGTCGGCCTCGATCGTGCCGACCGGCGACTAGACATGCGATAGTCGGGGCAATGCCGGTCGAGGACCTCGGGACACTCGAGTACAAGCTGCAGAAGCGCGGGTTCCGTCGCGACGACGTGTTGCTGCACGTGTGCGAGAAGTGCAAGGAACAGGCGTGTGCGACCTACGTGATCACCGGCCGCGCGGGCGGGCGCGACATCTCGCTGTGCCTCGCGTGCGGGGACTCGCGGTCGTGGCGGTCGAGCCCCGACGCGAATCAGCGCATCGAGGATCCGGACTTCGACCTGCGCGCGTTCCTGGGGTGATCGGGGGCTAGCGATTGAGCGACGGCATCGCGGCCGCGGGGTAGCGGTCGCCGGCGGCGACGCCCTTCGGCGCGACCTCGTCGATCGCCGCGAGCTCCGCCGCCGACAGCACGAGCTGGGTCGCGGCGACGTTCTCCTCGAGGTACGCGCGGCGCTTCGTGCCCGGGATCGGCACGATGTCGTGGCCGCGCGCGAGCACCCACGCGAGCGCGAGCTGGCCGGGCGTGCAGCCCTTGTGCTTCGCGAGCTCGGTCACGTGAGCGACGAGCTGCAGGTTCTTCGCGAAGTTGTCGCCCTGAAACCTCGGGTTGAACCGGCGGAAGTCGTCGGCCGCGAAGTCGGCGGGCGACTTGAAGCGGCCGGTCAGGAACCCGCGGCCGAGCGGGCTGTACGCGACGAAGCCGATGCCGAGCTCGCGGCACGCCGCGAGCACGCCGTCCTCGGGATCGCGCGTCCACAGCGAGTACTCGGTCTGCAGCGCGGTGATCGGGTGGACCTTGTTCGCGCGGCGGATCGTGTCGGGGGCGGCCTCGGACAGCCCGAGGTGGCGGACCTTGCCGGCGCGCACGAGGTCGGCCATCGCACCGACGGTGTCCTCGATCGGTGTCTGCGGATCGACGCGGTGCTGGTAGTAGAGATCGATGTGATCGACGCCGAGGCGCTCGAGGCTGGCGTCGCACGCCTGCTTGACGTACTCCGGCTTGCCGCTGATCGCGCGCTGCGTGGGATCGCCGGTGCGCACGACGCCGAACTTCGTCGCGAGCACGACGCGCTCGCGGCGGCCGCGGATCGCGCGGCCGACGAGCTCCTCGTTCTTGAACGGACCGTACATGTCGGCGGTGTCGAGCAGCGTGACGCCGAGCTCGAGCGCGCGATGGATCGTCGCGATCGACTCCTGCTCGTCGCCGGCGCCGTAGAACTCGGACATCCCCATGCAGCCGAGGCCGAGCGCGGACACCGAGAGATCGCGGAGCTTGCGCTGTTGCATGCGTGCATCCTATAGACAGCCGCGGTGACAAGCATCCGGGAGCTGCGCGATGCGTTGCGGTCCAAGACCGGCACGAAGGTCGCGTCGGCGTGCAAGCACGTCGCCGAGCATCCGGAGCTCGCCGACGAGCTGGTGCCCGCGTTCGCGCGGCTGACCGAGCAGGGCGCCAAGCGCGATCCGGGCTGTCACGGCAAGCTCGCGATCGCGCGCGCGCTCCACGAGCTCGAGCGCTGGGAGGACGAGGTGTTCGCGGCCGGCGTGCGGCTCGTGCAGAAGCAGCCCGGACCGTGCGACGCCGCCGGCGAGCTGCGCGGCGTGTGCGGGCTCGCGTTCGCGCACTTCGGCCGCGGCGATGCGGTCGAAGTGCTCGCCGAGCTGCTCGCGGACCCCGAGCGTGGCGCGCGGCTCGGCGCGGCGCGCGCGCTCGGCGACGCCGGCCGGTTCGAGGCCGGCGCGCTGCTGCGGTTCAAGCTGCTCGCCGGCGACGAGGCGCCCGAGGTCGTCACGGCGTGTCTCGAGTCGCTGCTCCACCTCGACGCGACCGCGGTCGAGCTCGCGATCCGCCTGCTGCCGCCGCACGACGACCGC
>JBLMXA010000014.1:0-6735 GCA_050257515.1 Acidobacteriota bacterium
GCAGGAACGGGTCCATGCCGGCCCGTGCCAGCCCGCTCTTCGTGGTGCAGGCGGCCAGGAATCCTGCGTTCCTCACCAGGGCCGGGGTATTAGGGCCGTACGTACCGAAGGGATAGCAGAAGGTCTGGACGGGCGCGCCGACGCCGGATTCCAGGTCCGCTCTGCCGCCTGAGATCTCGGCCAGGGCCACGGCGTCATCCAGGGACTCCAGGTGCGGGTGCGTGCGTGTATGGCCAGCCATCTCCCAGCCGGAGTCGGCCAGCGCGCGCAGGCGGGGCCATTCCATGATCGGCAGGATCGGCTTGCCTGTCGCGGAGTCCCACGTGTTGCTGCTGCCTACATATGCCGTGGGTACGAACACGGTACCGGGCCAGCCGAGCGCGGCTGCGCGACGGGCGCGAGGTCGCGGTGAAGGTGCTGCGGCCCGGCGTGCGCCGGCAGGTCGAGCGCGATCAGGTGATCCTGATCGGCTGCGCGCGCGTCATCGCGCTGCACCCGACGTGGCGGCGCTCCGATCCGGTCGGTCACACGCGCCACTTCGTCGAGGCGATCCACGATCAGACGGATCTGCGGATCGAGGCCGAGAACTACACGCGGTTCCGCGCGAACTTCACCGGCAGCGATCGCGTGTCGTTCCCCGAGGTCTACCCGGAGCTGTGCTCGAGCCGCGTCCTGACGATGGAGTTCGTACGCGGCACCAAGGTCGACGCGCTGCCGGCGGACTGGTCGAAGGAGCTGCGGCACCGGCTCGCCGAGACCGTGCGGCTGACGATGTTCAAGATGTGCTTCGAGGACGGCTTCGTGCACGCCGACCTCCACCCCGGCAACATGGTCGTGCAGGAGTCCGGCAAGCTCGTGATCTTCGACGTCGGGCTCGCGAAGCTGCTCCACGAGGACGTGCTGATCCAGTTCATCGACATGTCGAAGTGCCTGTCGATGGGCACGCCCGACGACCTCGTGAACCACCTCAAGCGGTTCCACACGTACATGGACGACGTCGACTGGCCGGCGCTGCGCACCGAGGTCGAGGCGTTCGCGATGAAGTTCCGCGCCAAGGACATCGCGCGGCTCGAGTACGGCGAGCTGCTCGGCGAGATGTTCGCGCTCGGCCGCAAGTACTACGTGCGGCCGATCACCGACATGATGCTCGTGTTCGTCGCGATGATCACGGCGCAGGGCATCGGCAAGATGCTCGAGCCCGAGCACAACGTGTTCACCGCGCTCGCGCAGTTCCTGATCCCGATCCTGATGAAGCGCAACGAGCTCGTCCCCGACACCGCCGAGGCCAAGAAGGCCGCCGCGAGCGGATAGCGCTACGACGCGTCCCGCGGCGCGCCGAGCGCGCCGCGCAGGTACGCGTGCACCGCGGTCGTGAGCTCGCGGATCATGTCCTTGTCATCGAGCGGGTGGCCGGTCGGCGACTCGTCGGCGAACAGCAGCCACTGGTCGAGCGTGCCGTAGACGATGCGGTGCACGACGTCGACCGCGAGCTGGAGCTGTTCGAGGCTCGCCGACGGGAACCGTGGCGCGAGCAGCGTGACCAGGCCCATGCACGTCTCCTTCGCGAGCGCGCTCGCGCGATCGCGGAGGTCGCGGTCGCGCGCCATCTGCACGAGCAGCGCGCGGCGCAGCCCGAACTGCTGGCGATAGTAGGTGACCGCGAGCGCGACGAACGCGCGCACCATTGACTCGAACGCGATCGGCGCGGTGCCGGCGATCCGGAACGTGTCGCTGGCGGTCGCGACGCCCTCGCGATCGAGCTCGGACGCGAGCACGCGCAGCAGCGCGTCCTTGTCGCGGAACCGGCTGTAGAACGCGCCGATCGAGCTGTCCGCCTCCTTCGCGAGCTCGGCGACGCTGATCTCGTGAAACGCGAGGCCGCGCGAGAGCATCCGCAGGGCGGCATCGACGATGCGATCGTGCGTGTCGCGGCTGCGCTCCTGGCGGGGCGGCTTGACCCACTTCAACTCGAAGGCTTCGCTCGACATTTTTTAGAATCAGTATTCCTGTTCTAGTTTCGCGTCAAGGCCTTTCTTTTTCGCGCCGTCCGGCGCGTACGATGCGCCGCCATGCTCGCAGCCGACACCGAAGAGGACGCGCGCGCGTACCTGCAGGCGCGGCTGCGGCTGCTCGCCAAGCTGCTGTTCTGGACGTTCGCGGCGATGCTCGCGATGGCGCTCGCGCTGTACCACGTGTTCCCGAACGTCAAGCCGCGCAAGCTCGAGCTCGTCCACGGCGAGGGCGAGCTCGCGCTCGCGCTGCTCGCGGGGACCTGGTACCTGCTCGCGCGCGACCGGCTCGCCGTGCGCACGCTGTACGCGCTCGACCTGCTGTACGTGGTGACGAGCGGCCTCGCGTTCGGCGCCGGCGCGCTGTTCTCGCCCGATCTCAAGCCGGCCGCCTACGCCGCGCTGATCGGCCAGATCCTCGTGCTGTTCACGCGCGCGATCGTCGTGCCGAGCACCGGGCGGCGCACCGCGATCGTGTCGGCGCTCGCGTTCGTGCCGATCACCGCCGCCGCGATCGGGCTCGCCGCGACCGGTGCACCGCTCGACGTCCCCGGGACGGGGTTCGTCGGCGGCGACCTCGTGTTCAGCGTGATCGTCGTGCTGCTCGCGACGACCGGCTCGCGCACGATCTACGGGCTGCGCCGCCAGGTGAAGACGGCGATGCAGCTCGGCCAGTACACGCTCGATCGCAAGATCGGCGAGGGCGGCATGGGGGCGGTGTACCGCGCGCAGCACGCGCTCCTCCGCCGCCCGACCGCGATCAAGCTGCTGCCGCCCGACCGGGTCGGCCGCGAGCACGTCGCGCGGTTCGAGCGCGAGGTGCAGCACATGAGCAAGCTGACGCACCCGAACACCGTCGCGATCTTCGACTACGGGCGCACGCCGGACGGCGTCTTCTACTACGCGATGGAGTACCTCGACGGCATCGATCTCGAGAACCTCGTGCGGCGGTTCGGGCCGCAGCCGCCGGGCCGCGTCGCGCGCGTGCTCGCGCAGGTGTGCCGCGCGCTGCAGGAGGCGCACGGCAGCGGCATCGTCCATCGCGACATCAAGCCGGCGAACATCATCCTGTGCGAGCGCGGCGGCGAGCCCGACGTCGCGAAGGTGGTCGACTACGGCCTCGTCAAGGAGATCGATCGCGAGTCGACGAAGTCGGCGCAGGTCGTGCTCGGCACGCCGGCGTACGTCGCGCCGGAGGCGATCACCGATCCGGCCGTCGTCGGCCCGGCCGCCGATCTCTACGCGGTCGGCGCGGTCGGCTACTTCCTGCTCACCGGCCGCCCGGTGTTCGCCGGCAAGACCGCGCTGGAGCTGTGCATCCAGCACGTGACGACCGAGCCCGAGCCGCCGTCGCGCTTCGCCGAGCTGCCCCCGGAGCTCGAGGCGCTCGTGCTGCGCTGCCTCGCGAAGCGCCCCGACGACCGCCCGGCGTCCGCTGCCGTGCTCGCCGACGAGCTCGCCACCCACGCGACGTGGTCCGATCGCGACGCGCGCGCCTGGTGGGATCGCCACCGCACCGGCGCGCTCGCCGCCGCGCGGGGCTCGACCCCGACGACGACGCTCGCGATCGATCTCGCCGGCCGCGACTGAACGTGTCGACTCGACCGCGGCACGCCGGGCTCGCCGCGAGCATCGCGTGGCTGACGGCCCGAGACCCAACCTCGCGCGTTCCAACAGCTTGGAGTGCCCAGGGCCGGAATTGAACCAGCGACACGCGGATTTTCAGTCCGCTGCTCTACCAACTGAGCTACCTGGGCGAAACGGCGGCAAGACTACACATCCGCCCCCCCTCTGGCAACCACGCGAGATGCCGAAGCGTTGGAATACCGCGGGCTTGATAGGCCGTTAGGCCTCGAAATGGCACAATGGGGCCGGAGTATGGCGCCGCATGAGGGCACCGATCCGGCCGCGGGTACGCCCGTCCCGTTGGAAGGGGACGGTAGCGAGCTCGTCGGCGACGTCATCGACGGGCGCTACCGACTCGATGCGACGCTCGGTCGCGGCGGCATGGGGCTCGTGTATCGCGCGACCCACGTCGGCATGCGGCGGCCGGTCGCCGTCAAGATCCTGCATCCATCGCTCGCGGCGTCTCCGGAGGTGCGCTCGCGGTTCGAGCGCGAGGCGCTCGCGGTCGGCAAGATCGATCATCCCAACTGCGTCGCGACGTACGACGTCGGGCGGCTGCCCGATGGTGCGCTGTACCTCGCGATGGAGTTGCTCGAAGGTCGGTCGCTCGCCGACGTGCTCGAGCAGGAGCGGCAGATCGCGCCCGGGCGCGCGCTGCACATCCTCGCGCACGTGCTGCGCGGGCTCGGCGCGGTGCACGCGGCCGGCCTCATCCATCGCGACATCAAGCCCGAGAACATCTTCCTGATCCGGGTCGGCGACGATCTCGACTTCGCAAAGATCCTCGACTTCGGCATCGCCAAGCCGATGAGCGGCGAGCTGTCCGACGACGGCGTGCGCCTCACGCAGGCGGGGATGGCGTTCGGCACGCCGATCTACATGGCACCCGAGCAGGCGCTCGGCAATCCGATGGATGGCCGCGCCGATCTCTACGCGGCCGCGGTGATCGGCTACGAGATGCTGTGCGGCCAGCCACCGTTCTACTCCGACGACAAGCTCGAGGTGATGTCGATGCACACGGCGAAGCCCGTGCCACCGATGCGCTCGCGGCTCGTCAAGGGCGGCAAGCCGGTGCCGTCGTCGATCGAGAAGCTGATCGTCCGCGGGCTGACGAAGAAGCCGGCGGATCGCTATCCGAGCGCCGAGGTGTTCCTCGCCGCGGTCGAGAGCGCGCTCAAGACCAGCGACGGCGGCCAGACCGACGTGCTGTTCGAGCGGCCGGAGTCGGAGGAGACGGGCGCACGCCCGCTGCTCGGCGACGATGGCGAGGTGCGGATGGACACCGAGGAGGCGTTCCCGCCCGAGGATCGCAGCGACGCGATCGCGAACGACATCGACGAGATCCTGAGCCAGACGCCGACGGTGGTCGGCAAGCCGTACGTGCCGCAGCGGTCGGGCACGCCGGGCCGCGGCAACCCGGCGACCGCGAAGGCGCCAGCGGCGACGCCGGAGCGCGGCAGCGGCCGCATCGGCACGCGGCTCGGCGTCGATCCCGCGCCGGCGACGCTGCAGCCGCCGGTCGTCGCGGCGGGCGAGCCACGCGGGCGGCTCGGCGGCGGCGTCGGCATCGGCATCCCGTACACCGGCCCCAAGGGCGAGCCGATCTTCGGGCTGACGCCGGAGCAGCGGCTCGCGCAGGTGCCGAAGAAGAAGCGCTGGCCGCTGTACGCGGGGATCCTCGGCGCGGCGATCATCGGCGGCATCGCGATCGCGATCTTCACGAAGCCTTCGTCGGGCGAGGACCGGCTCGATCCAGCGACGCCCGCCGGCGCGGCGGCGCAGGCGCTCGAGCGCGGCGACGCGACCCGCGCGCTGCAGATCCTCGACGCGAACAAGGCGGCCGTCGCGAACGATCCCGACGCGCAGCTCGAGTACGGGCACGCGTACGCGGCACTGCGCCACAACGGCGACGCGCTCGCCGCCTACGATCGCGCGCTCGCGCTCGATCCCGCGCAGGAATCCGACAAGGTGCTGCGCGCGAACCTGCGCGTGATGGCCGCCGATCCCAACGGCGACATCTTGATGCACGCGTTCGACCTGTGGGTCGGCCACACCCACGATCCCGAGGCCAGACCCGCGCTGAGCAAGGCCGCGGTCAGCGACCAGATCGTCCGCCGCCATGCCGTGCGCCCGGTGATCGATCGCTACAAGCTCGGCGAGGGCATCGAGTGGTTCATCGCGTACAGCTACGACCTCGAGCAGGAAGAGACGTGCTCCGCGAAGAAGGAGGCGGTCGCGCACCTGCGCGCGCTCAGCGATCCGCGCGGGATCCCGGCGCTCGAGCGGATCCTGACGAAGAAGACGACCACCCGCGTCGGCGGCAAGCTGCGGCCCGTCTACAACTACCCGTGTCTCGTCGACGACGCGAAGGAAGCGATCGGCTACCTCAACGGCTACCGGAAGGGCCTCAAGGGTAAGCCGTGACGCCGCTCGATCTGCCCGACGTCCCGCGCTGGGTCGAGGCGCACGGGATCGCGGGCGATCCCGAGGGCTGGCGCGATGGAGCGGTTGTCGGCCACGACCGCGCGCGGCTGATCGTCGTCGCCGGCGATGCGGATCCCGCCGCGATCGCGCGGCTCGCCGGCGAGCGAGCGCACCACACGATCCTGTTCGCGATCGAGCGCGAGGATGTCGCCGCCGCGCTGCGCGCCGCCGGTCGCACGACCGAGCGCGCGATCCTGCACACGCTGGCCGACGCGGCCACGCTGCCCGATGGCGAGGGCGCGGTGCCGCTCGACGACGGCGCGCTGGGGCATCTGCCGACGCCGCTCGCCGAGGAGCTCGCGTGGGGGCGCGAGCACGGCCCGGTGTGGGCTGCGTGGCTCGACGGCACGCCCGTGAGCTTCGCGTACGCGCCGTGGCGCAGCGCGAGGTGGTTCGACGTGTCGGTCGACACGCTCGCCGATGCGCGCCAGCTCGGGCTCGCGACGATCGTCGCCGCCGCGATGATCCGCGACGAGCGCACCCGCGGCCGCGAGCCGGTGTGGGGCGCCGACGAGAACAACCTCGCGTCGCGCCGCCTGGCGAAGCGGCTGGGATTCGAGCCCATCGACGAGATCGGCGTGGCAACATCGCGGGCGCGGTGAAGACGGTCCTCGTC
>JBLMXA010000015.1:0-4339 GCA_050257515.1 Acidobacteriota bacterium
GTCGCGGCGCAGCAGAAGGGCGAGCTGCCATCGGGCGATCCGCTCGCGGCGCACGATCCGGTCAGCACCGTGAAGCTGTCGCGCGAGCGCATCCTGCGCGCGCTCGAGCAGGAGCAGGCGCCGGTCGCGCGCGCCGAGCCCGCGAAGGACGCGCCGCAGACGACGCACGCGACGAGCGCCGACGACGGCGCCTACGAGGAGGTCGATCCGGTCGCGATCGCGGCGGCGGCGATCGCGAGGCTGCGGGCGCGCGCGCGCACCGACCTCGCCGAGCTGCGCGTCCACTACCGCCGCCACGACATCGTCGTGCTGGTCGTCGCGTTCCTGCTGATGGTCGTCGCCGGACGCATCCACGCGCACCTCGTCACGCCGCCCACCGTCGTGTTCCCGCCGGCGAACGTCCCCGACCACGGCCTCCAGTTCAGGCACGCCGCCGGCTGGCTCGGCCCCGAGCCGGTGCCGCTGCCGCCGCCCCGCCTGCTCCAGCCGAGCGGCCCGCCGAACGGCAAGGACGACTCGCTCTATCACGTCGAGCTGAGCGGCCCGCCCGATCCCGCGAACAAGCAGACCGGCCGCCCGCGCATCGAGGTGCTGATCGACAAGAAGCCGGCGTGGTCGAACATCGTCACCGGGCTCGAGCTCGATCGCCGCACGCGGTGGGGCGAGCTGTACTCGCTCGACGGCAGCCGGGTCGACTCGATCGCCGGTCACGACTGGCTGCGCACCGCGTACCACTACGCGCACGCCGACAAGGGCGACGTGCCGCGCGTCGACCGCGCGGTCGAGTACGCGACGATCGATCGCGATCAGATCTACGTCGTCACGCTGTTCGGCACGCCCGGCGAGATCGATCGCATCGAGGAGGTCGTCGCGCCTTCGCTGCGCGTGCAGTCACAGACCGGGCTCCCGCTCGTGCCGCAGACGAGCCGCGTCAGCCAGCACACGTACCCCAAGGGCCTCAAGGCGGCGTTCGGCTCGACGGTGATGGTCGTCGTCGCCGACCTGATCGACGGCCGCATCAAGGCGCGCGGCGGCGGCTCGGGCGTGATCGTCGGCCACGACGGCTCGATCCTGACGAACTACCACGTGATCCACGACAAGGACGGCCGGCTCCACGACCTGTTCATCATCGGCAGGTTCAGCGAGCCCGACAAGGCGCCGCAGCTGCAGTGCGCCGGCCGACCGAACCGCGGCAAGCTGCAGCGCGAGCTCGATCTCGCGCTGATCAAGTGCGACATGGATCTCGACGGCCGCACGTGGAACGCCGCCGCGAGCGCGATGTGGCCGACGCTCGAGCAGGCGCACGCCGCCGACGTCAAGATGGGGCAGCGGCTGTGGGTGCTCGGCTATCCCGACGTGGGTGGCGGCGGGCTCACGCTGTCGGAGGGCGAGGTCGAGGGCTGGACCGGCGTCGACGGCGCGGCTGGCAAGGACTTCCTCAAGACCGACGCGTCGATCACGCACGGCAACTCGGGCGGCCCGGTCGTCGACGATCAGGGCCGGCTCGTCGGCATCGCGTCGGCGTTCCGCACGAAGGTGACCGCGAGCGGCAGCGTGATCGAGACCGCGCAGGTCGGTCTCGTGCGCCCGCTCGGCACCGCGAGCTGCCTGCTCGACGTCGCGCAGACCGGCTGGACGCCGCGCGACGGCTACACCGACTGCGATCTCGCGCCGACCGCGGTCGAGGCCGCCGCCGAGGGCGTGCGGATCTCGACGACCGTGCTCGACAGCGCGAACGAGGCGCCGATCCGCGACGCGCTCGTCCTCGTGCTCAAGCCCGGCGTGAGCTCGAGCACGATCGACATGAACCGGCTCGACGACCAGGCGATCGCCTGGGGCCGCACGAACGCGCAGGGCGAGGTGCGGCTCAAGCAGCCGGTGCCGGTGCCCGGGACCTACACGGTCATGGTCGTCGCGCCCGGGTACGAGATGCTGATCGGCGAGAACGAGCTGCACCTCGATGACAAGACGCCGCCGAGCTATGACCCGTGGGGCAAGATCTGGCTGCGATCCCGCTGAATAGGGAATAGGCAACAGAGACCCGAGAAGTCAGAATTTCCGGAACTTCAGACTTCTCGGTTCCCTGTTGCCTATTCCCTATTCTCTGGGTCGCCGGTGCGGCTCATCGCCGCGCGGATCGCCGTGTCCAGCACCTCCGCGGTGAACGGCTTCTCGACGAACTGATCCGGCGGCTCGACGCCGCGCGCCTGCTCGGTGTAGCCCGACATCAGGATCACGGGGGCGTGCGGCTGCAGCTGCCGGGCGAGCGGGATCAGCTCGTAGCCGGTCTTCTTCGGCATCAGCACGTCGAGCAGCACGAGGTCGAAGGTCTCGGTGCGCAGCAGCGCCTCGGCCTCGGCGCCGTCGGAGGCGACGACCGGGATCGCACCGCGGCGCTCGAGCAGGCGGCCGACCGTCGCGCGCACGGTCGGCTCGTCGTCGGCGAGCAGCACGCGCAGGCCCGCGATCGCGAGCATGACCGGCTGCTCGCTCGTCGATCGCCGGCGCGGCGCCGCGATGCCCGGCACGATCGGCAGCCGCACGCGGAACTTCGAGCCGATGCCCTCCTCCGAGCTGACGGCGATGTCGCCGCCGAGCCGCCGGACGATGCCGAGCACGGCCGACAGCCCGAGGCCGCGGCGGTCCGGCTTCGTCGTGAAGAACGGATCGAAGATGCGCGCCTGGGTCGCGGTGGACATGCCGACGCCGTCGTCGCGGACCTCGAGCTCCCAGAACGGCTTGCCGTCGACCTCGGCGGTGCGGCTGGTCACGCGGATGTGGCCGCGGCCATCGCGCAGCGCCTCGGCGGCGTTCTCGACGAGATCGCGGATCACCTGGCGGAGCAGGCCGCGATCGGCCTCGACGGCGACCGCGCCGGCCCCCGGCACGACGTCGAGCCGCGCGTCGATCGGCAACCGGCGGACGAGCCTCTCGCGCTTGTCGTCGAGCAGCGACTCGGGATCGACGAGCGACGTCACGAACCGGCCGCGCCCGGTGTACGCGAGCAGCTGGCGGGTCAGGTGGGTCATCCGCTTCGCCGCGGTCTCGATGCGGCCGACCGCGTCGCGCGTCGCGTCGGTCGTCGCCTCCTCGCGCAGCACGCTCGCCTCGGCGACGACGCTGACGAGCAGGTTGTTGAGCTCGTGCGCCATACCGCCGGCGACCAGGCCGAGGCTCTCGAGCCGCTGGCTCGCCGCCATCCGGCGCTCGCGCTCGATCGCCTCCTGCGCGCGCTGCTCGGCGTGCTTGTGGCGCGAGATGTCCATCGCGAACACGACGATGATGTCGCGGCCGGCGTGGTGCCGCGTCGCGTACGCGTACTCGATCACGGTGACGCCGCGGTCGGTGACGATCGCGAGGTCGCCGGTGCTGTGCCTCGCCGCGACCAGCTCACGCCAGCCGAGCTCGAGCCCCGGGGCGAGGTCCCAGGTCTTGCGGCCGACCAGCAGCGCGCGGTCGCGCCCGATCAGCCGGGCCCCCTCGGCGTTGATGGCGACGATCGTACCGTCGAGATCGACCAGGGCCCCGGGGACGGGGAGCTCCTCGAAGCCCGTGAGCGACGCGATGACTAGCTCGTCCACGTTCACCTGAATCGTCCCATCATGCCTCGACTTGAGGGATGCGTCGGGTACGGCGGTCGGGTAACTGCACGCCGCGAACACCACAGGCAGTTCGCGTACTTGCCCCTTGTTTGGGGGGCGTGCTAACGCTCGGTGCGTTACGATGCCGTCTTTGGACCGCAACGGGATCGATCCCGATGCCGATCGCGTGGTCCGCAAGCTCACCCGCGCCGGCTACAAGGCCTACCTCGTGGGTGGCTGCGTCCGCGACCTGCTCGTCGGCAGGACGCCGAAAGACTTCGACGTCGCGACGAGCGCCACGCCGAACGAGATCAAGGCGACGTTCCGCAACTCGCGCATCATCGGCCGCCGGTTCCGGCTCGCCCACGTGTTCTTCGGCTCGAAGATCATCGAGACCGCGACGTTCCGCGCCAACCCGCGCGACGAGGACGACCACGATCTGCTGATCCGCCGCGACAACGTGTTCGGCAGCGAGACCGAGGACGCGCGCCGCCGCGACTTCACGATCAACGGCCTGTTCTACGACGTCGAGCGCGAGGAGGTCATCGACCACGTCGGCGGCCTCGCCGATCTCGACGCGAAGCTGATCCGCACGATCGGCGACCCCGACATCCGGTTCCAGGAGGACCCGGTCCGGATGCTGCGCGCCATCAAGTTCGCCGCGCGCCTCGGCTTCGGGTTCGAGCCCGCAACCTGGCGCGCGCTGCTCCGCTGGCGCACCGAGATCAGCAAGTGCGCCGCGCCCCGCCTGCTCGAGG
>JBLMXA010000016.1:0-9350 GCA_050257515.1 Acidobacteriota bacterium
CGAGCAGCCACACGAGCCACTGATAGCGCGCGCACAGCTCGGGCGTCGCGACCGCTCGCGTGCCCTTGGGCTTCTTCGCGGGCTTGTCGCTGCCGAGCTTGTCGTGGCGCAGCTCGAGCTCGCGCGTCTCGTGGTCCTGCCACCAGATCTGGCCGCCGTCGCGCAGGTCGAGCAGCGTGAAGTCGTCGCCCTCGTCGTCGAGCACGACGAACCCGGCGAGCGTCTTGTCGATCGCGCCGAAGTACGAGTAGTTGATCGCGAGGTGGGCGTCGACGAGATCGGCGATCGTCGGATCGGTCAGCTGCTCGTGCGCGGCCGCGGCGATCTGCGGCGTCACGGTCATCCCGTAGAAGCGCGTCGCCCACCCGGGCTCGATCACACGCACCGCCAACACGTATCACATCACCTGGGCGTGATGCCGCGCCTGGCCAGCTCGGCGATCGCCTCGCCGCGCGTCAGCGGCATCGCCGCGGCGATCGCGAGGGCGGCCGTCGACCGTGCGTTCGCGAGCTCGTGGCGGCCGAGCGCGTACATGCCGCCACATGCGGCGCCCGCGAACGCCGCCGCGAGCGCGAGCGCGGCGATCCCGCGCATCGGCGCCGCCGTGGCCTTCGGCGACACCGCGACGACCTCGATCTCGCGCGTCTCGGGCAGCGGCTCGAGGATCCAGCTCCGCACGCCGAACCGATCGACCCCGGCGGTCTGCCCGCCGAGCAGCCCGCGCACGATCACGAGATCGCCGTCCTGCAGGCGCGTCAGCCGGTGGACGCGCCCGCCCGCCGCGCGCCGCACGAGCTGGCTGACGCGGCTGCCGCCGTCGGCGCCGCGCGCGATCGCGTCGCGGATGCCGCGCGGCGTGGTCCGCGGCAGGCCGCGCGACAGCGTCTCGGTCGTGCCGTGGACGACGCACGCCGGCCCGCCGAGCTCGAGCCGCTCGCCCTTGTAGTCGATCCACAGCTCGCCGGCGCGCTCGTGGTACGCGTTCGCGCCGATCGTCAGCGTCGTCGCCATCCCGCCGTGCAGCACGCCGTTGACGACGACCTCGCCCTGCGCCTTGGCGAGCACCGGCGCACTGACCTTCGCGGTGCGCCCCGCCATGTCGCGACGGATCCGCGCGTGCGCGCGGCGTCCTCGCACGAGACGGACGACCAGCAGCCCGAGCAGCGCGACCACGAGCGCGGCGATCTTCCACACCCACGCGCCGTACGTGACGAGCAGCGCTACCACGAGTCGTCCGCCAGCTCCATGAGCTCGAGATCGCCTTGCTCGATCAGCTTGCGGGTCAGCGCGAGCCCGGGCAGCACGTGCTTCGCGTAGAACCGCGCCGCGGCGAGCTTGCCGCGATAGAACGCGCCGTCGCCGCCGGCCGCCGCGGGCGCGCGCGCGAGCGCGACCTTCGCCGACACCGCGAGCCGCCAGCCGATCACGAGCTCGGCGAGCGCGAACAGGATGCGGTTGCCCTGCAACCCCACGTGATACACGCTCTCGGCGAGCTTGCCGAGCATCGCGCCCATGATGCCCTGGACGTCGGCGAGCGCGGCGCGCAGCGCGGCCTGCTCGACCGCCAGCTCCGCGGGCAGCGCCTCGGTGTCCTTCGCGATCTCGCCGACGAGCGCCTGCAAGGTCGCGCCGCGATCGCGCGCGATCTTGCGGAAGAACAGGTCGAGCGCCTGGATGTGCGTCGTGCCCTCGTAGAGCGAGTCGATCTTCTGATCGCGGATGTACTGCTCGATCGGGAAGTCCTGGCAGTAGCCGGAGCCGCCGAACGTCTGCAGCGACAGCGACAGCAGCTCGAACACCTTCTCCGAGCCGTAGCCCTTCACGAGCGGCAGCATGAGATCGTTGAGCGCGGCGAGCGAGCGCGCCTCGGGATGCTTGTGGCCGCCGCGTAGCTCGACCTGGTCCTGGACGTGCGCGGTCCACAACACCAGCGCGCGGAGGCCCTCCGCGAACGCCTTCTGCAGCATCAGCATGCGGCGGACGTCGGGGTGGCGGAGGATCTCGACGCGCGGCGCCGATTTGTCCGCCTGGTTCGCGAGGTCCGGGCCCTGCTTGCGCACCCGCGCGTACGCGAGCGCGTTGCCGTACGCGGTCGACAGGGTCGCCATCGACTTCGTGCCGACCGCCATGCGCGCGTACTCGATGACGTGGAACATCTGCGCGATGCCGTCGTGGACCTCGCCGAGCAGCAGCGCGCGGCAGGGTGCGCCGTCGCCGAGCTGCAGCTCGCACGTCGCCGACCCGCGCAGGCCCATCTTGTGCTCGATCTTCGAGACGACGGCGCCGTTGCGTGCGCCGAGGCTGCCGTCGGCTTCCACCCAGTACTTCGGCACGATGAAGCACGACAGGCCCTTCGTGCCGGGCCCGGCACCCTCGGGGCGCGCGAGCACGATGTGCACGATGTTCTTCGGGTGATCGAAGTCGCCGTTCGTGATGAACCGCTTCGTGCCCTCGAGGTGCCACTCGTCACCCGACACGTGCTTCGCGCGCGTGGTGCCGGCGCCGACGTCCGAGCCGGCGCCCGGCTCGGTGAGCACCATCGTCGCGCCCCAGTGCTGCTCCGTCATCGGCTTGACGTAGCGCGCGCGCTGCGCCGGCGTGCCGAGCTCGTCGATGATGCGCGCCATCGTGTTGCCGAGCACGTAGAAGCACACCGACGGGTTGGCGCCGGCCATCAGCTCGAACGCCGCCCATCGCACGCTCGGCGGCGCGCCGAACCCGCCGAGCGACTCCGGCAGCTCGATGTTGTTCCAGCCGCCGCCGTAGTAGGCGTCGAGCGCCTTGCCGTAGCTCGGCGGCAGCTTGACGTTGCCCTTGCCGTCGAACGTCGCGCCCTCGCGATCGCCGGGCACGAACGCCGGCGCCCAGCTCGCCTGCAGGACCTCGAGGAAGCCCTCGACCGCGGCGCGGGCGGAGTCCTCGTCCATCGCCGTGAACGGCGGCTTGCCGAGCACGTGGTTCTGGATCTCGAGCACCTCGAACAGCTGGAAGAAGACGTCGCGGAGGTTCGGCTGGTAGTGCGCGGCAGTGGTCACCGCCCCAGCTTAACTCAACGCGTCATGGCTTTGCGCATCTCGACGAAGTGGCAGGGCTGCTTCGTGCGACGGTGCTCGTACGGCCGGGTGCCGACCTCGCGATAGCCGAGCGAGCGATACCAGCGGGCGAGCTCCTCGCGCAGGTTGATGATGCGAAGATCGACCTCGCTGCAGCCATGCGCCTCGCAGAGCGCCTCGGCGATCTGCACCATGCGCTTGCCCAGGCCCCTGCCCTGCAGCTCGGGGCGCACCGACAGCATCCCGAAGTAGCCGCGCTCGACGTAGACCGCGGCGGCGAGCCGGCCGGGCACCGCGTCGTCCTCGAGCACGACGAACGTGCCCTTCGCGACGAGCTCGGCCACCTCGCCGGTCGTCGTGCGATCGCCGTCGACGAAGAACTCCTCGATCGCGTACGCGGCGTTGACCAGATCGGCGAGCGCGGGCGCGTCGGCGGCGGTCGCGCGGCGCACGCTGGGAGCGAGGATCGGCACGTCCGATCACGTAGCAGATCGATCTGACACGCTGCTAGTTTCGCGCCGGCGTCAGCTGCTTGCGCGGCTTCGATCGATCCGCGAGCGCGACGTGAAACAGCACGATCACGGTTCCCACCGTGACATCCGAGACTGCCTTCACCACGCGATCAGCAAGCGTCCACATGTTCATTCCTTTTGCCAGAGCTCCGCGTCGCGGCCTCTACAAATAGGTGACGACGGGGTCACACTGCCACGACAACTCCACCGTCACAATGGCTATTTCCGCCTCCCGAACATCTTCATGAAATCGATCACGAGCGACGTGCGTTGGATCCGTCGTGCGCGGTATTTGGTTGCTCGCGTGCGCGTGCTCGTCGGCTGCGAGCGCGCCCCAGCCGCGCGCGACTGCCACGCCCGTGGCGCCCGCGCTCGCCCCCGTCGTGGCGCCCGCGCACGCTCCCGGGCTCGGCGATCCGCGTGATTCCAGACACGTACTCGCGGCGCGCGTGATCGCCGCGATCGGCAGTGGCGAGGCCAGTGACATTCCTCTGCACGCCCGACGGGGCGACAAGGTGTCGCTGTACGCGCTGCTCGAGCTGGACGACAAGACGTTCGTCAGCGATGCACCGATTGCGCGGGTGCATGGACATCGTGTCGCAGTGCAACCTCTCGTTCGCGGTCCCGCGGTCACGCTCGGGTGGAACCGCATCGAGCCTGCGGCCGCGTCGTACTCGAACACCGAAGGCGGGACGTTTCACTTCGAGCCGATCGAGTACCGCGCGACCGCGATCGACGGCGCGCACGCCGGCTCGCTCGTCGCCGACGTGACGCCGACGTTGACGCCCGATCACGGCCACGGCGTCGGCACGATGCGCTACCAGGTCGTCGTCACGCAGGGCGACCGCACGATCGCGAGCGCCGGCCCCGAGGCGCGCCGCGGCCGCGGCTCGGGCGGGCTCACCGACGACGTGCTGCGCGTGTCGATCCGCCGCGACGACAGCTACCTCGGCTACCTCACCGAGATGTTCGGCCAGCCGTACGTGTGGGCGTCGGCCGGTCTCACCGACGCGACCCACCAGAGCGAGCGCCTCGAGGGCGCCGACTGCGCCGACTTCGTCGTCTACGGCGCGCGGCGCATGGGCAAGCACTACGCGTACACGTGGACCGGCGGGCTGCCCGGCATCACCACGCTGCTCGCGTCCGGCACGCGCGACGACGCCGGCATCTACCGCGACGCGAACGGCCACGCGCTGCCGTTCACGCGGCCCGGCGACCTGATCCTGTTCCCGCGCCACGTCGGCGTGCTCGTCGAGGACCGCGGCACGAAGGGCGTGCTCGACGATCACGACGTGATCATGCACGCGCTGTTCGACACGCCGAAGGAAGTCCCGATCGCCGACAGCGGCTACGCCGACAAGCCGGTCGAGCTGCGGCGGTTCAAGTAGGCGTTCGCTCGCGGTGGACCGCGTGTTAGCGTTTTCGGGTGGCAGCGTTCGCGCACAAGAAGGACGACGAGCTGCCCAAGGCGCCTGCCGCGCCCCCGGTGCTGCACGACGACCCGCCGGCTGCGCCGCACCAGCATGGTGACGAGCAACACGCACCGGCACCGACGATGCCGATCGATCCGCACGCGCTGCTGCCGTGGTTCGCCGATGTCCAACCCGCCGGCGTCCCCCAGCCGAAGCAGGAGGACCTCCAGGCCCGCGCGGATCGCCTGTATGCCGAGCAACTGCTGAGCTCGAAGCGGCTCGAGACCGGCGCGGATGCCTCGAAGGCGGTCGACGTCCTGCTCGACGTGCCGCCCGACCACCGCGCGCAGGTGATCGATCAGCTCGATCCGCGAGCGTTCGAGAACCTGCTCGAGCGCGTGCCCGACAGCGAGCGCGAGAAGATCGAGGGACTCGTCGACGCATCGAAGGATCCGAGGCGCAAGCTGCGGATGTGGGCGGTCGTGCACAAGGCTCGCGCGAGCAACGATCTCGACAAGTACCGTGGCGACTTCGGCACGGATGACGAGGAGCAGACGAAGGAGCAGGCGCGCCGGGAGGCCAAGTTCGACCGCCGCGAAGCCGGCGTGAAGTCCGACTCTGCGGAGGTCGACGCCGACGTCAAGCGGCTCATGGAGAAGGCCGACCAAGGGCAGCTGTCGCTCGCCGAGGTCGACCAACTGCGAGAGCGCAAGGATCTCGAGCTGAAGCTCGAGATGAAATACAACATCAGCCTCACGGCGGAGGCGAAGCCGCGGAACGACGGCAGCGCCGTGGAGTGGACGAAGCAAGATCTGGAGAACATGGACGTGGTGCTCGCGCAGATCCCACCGCAGCACCTCCAGAGTCGCAAGATGTCTCCGGGGCTTCAGCGCTTCGCGACTCGCGACCCGTACCACGAACCGAGAGCGCGCTTCGTCGACGACCAGACTCCGATCGAGGTGTACGACGTTGCCGAAACCGCGGAGGGCGAGGCGAGAGAGATCCCGCCACGCTCGCTGGTCTCCGACGAGTTCCGCAAGGCGCACGGCGACACGCCGTCTCCGTTCGAGTACACGGTCACCCACGAGATCGGGCACGACGTCGCCACCGAGAAGCGGAAGGCCTTCGAGAAGTTCCGCAAGGTCGGCCACTGGGAAGACGACCTGACCACGGAGCAGGCCAAGGCCGAGGGCGCGACCGACGAGACACTGCAAGGCGTTGACGCCATTCGCCGCGGCGCATACGAGAAAGACAAGAACGCCTCGTCCGTCGTATCTGGCGACCGGCGCTTCTCGCCGGGGAACTTCCCGCAGAAGGGAACCTACGCGTCCGTCGACGCGACGGCGATCCCCGACACACCGCACATGACGTATGCGGCGATGGATTCGAAGGAGCACTTCGCGGAGGTCTACGCCCAGGCGGTCCTGAGCCCGGAGACGCTCTATGCCGAGTACGTCGCGAACCCGGCGAAAGCGGCCGAGGGGGCACGCGAAGCTCTTGCACAGGATCGAGAGCGGCTCGCCGCGCTCGAAAAATCGCCAGTGGCCCCCGCGTTCATCGTCGCGATGACGAAGCTGGCGATCTCGAGCGATGAAGCCGACGTCAAGGTGAAGGACAAGGCGCAGGCGCAGCAGGGCGAGGAGTTCTCGATCATGCGCAACGACGTGTTCGGCGCGGACAAGGCACAGGCCGCAGCGGAAGCGCGCTTGCACGCGGCTGGGGTCGACCCGCAGCGCATCGCGGAGTTCCGCGAGCGCGCGGCGCACGCCTCGACACCGCAACAGATCGAGCTGCTCGAGGGCGAGGCCAAGGCGCGCAAGTGAACCGCCGCACGTTCTTGCTCGCCATCGGGGCCACCGCGTGTGGCGCGAAGCGGCCACCGAAGCCGCCGCACAAGCGGCGACGCGGCGACCCGATTGACGATGATGATAACGATAGCGGTGGCGACGCTCCGCGCCCCACGCGGCCCGACCGAGGGGATGTCTGGGGGCTGCCGCCGACGCGCCCCTACTGGTATCGGCTAGCGACTCATGACGAACGCCTCGCGCAACGCAGGGAGACCGAGCTGCGGCTCTGGGATCTCCGCACGATGCGACGGACAGACACGCTCGCTACCGCGTACCACGACGCGTGCTTCCTTGCCGATGGCCGGCTCGCGGCGCTTCATGACATGGGGAGCTCGCCGTACCCCGAGCTCCATCTGATCGATCCGCGTGGTGCGATCGACGTGCGCACCGGTCAATCGATGATGGTTGATACGGACACCGAGCTCCTGCCAGCGGACTCTGGTGATGCGATCTACGTGACGGAGCACTCCGACCTCGTGTATCGCGCTGATCTTGGCGGCGGCCATTTCCAGTTCGTCGACGTGCTCAAGGTCGCCGACCGCGATCCACTGACGAGCCTCGGCGACGGCCGGCTGGTCACGACCGCAAACCACGGGGCGCTTCGCGTACTGGCTTTCGGCAAGCCCGAGCTTCGATTGAAGACACCCGCCTGGCCGATCCTGATTGCCCCCCTGGCGGGTTCGCGCGCCTGGCTCACGCTGCTCTACCCCGACGCTTTCGGCGCACAGATCCTGCTGCTCATCCGCCTCGTCGATCCGCTGGTGACCGAGGCGCGCATCGACGTGTCGCCTGGCCGTATCTTCGACCTCGCCACGGCGGGCGGCGCGGCCGCGGTGATCGTCGACACCCAGGGGAGGACCGCCTGGGAGCGCGCGATCGTCGTCTACGAGGAGAACGGCAAGGAGCGCTGGCGTGTCTCCGCTCCGGTGCACGGGCGCGCGCATCTCGCGATGTCGAAGGAGCGCGTCGTGTACAGCCTCAACGACGGCACGCTGCTCGCGTGGGATGCCGCGACCGGCGCAGCCGTCGCGGTGACGACCTAGATCACGTCCTCGTCGGGATCGACGACGTAGACGACGAGGTTCGCGAGCGGCGGCACGAACGCGGTCGAGCCGAACGGCAGCAGCTGGCCGAGCTCGTCGGCGCGCAGCACCTGATCGATCGCGAGCGGGCGCACGATCAGCGCGGCGGCGGCGCCGGCGTCCACCGCGCGCAGCGCCTCGGCGTGATCGAGCGTGGTCTCGTGCGCCGCGCCGGCGATGACGCGCGACAGGAACAGCTGGTCGACGACGACCGGATCGTACTTCTGCAGCGCGCGATCGATCTGCACGCCGACCGCGGTCGGCGCGACGTCGGGCGACAGCGTCAGCTTCCACGCGTCGGGATCGCCGGCGAACACCGCGACGAACGCCGGCTGGTGCGCGAGCGTGTCGGCGAGCGCGGCGCGCTGCTTGCCGACGTCCTTCGCGGCGCCGGCGAGCTTCTCGACGACGAAGTACGCCTTGGCGTCGTCGAGCACGCGGTCGCGCTGGACGTCCGTGCCGCGGACGATGCGGTGGCGCGCGGCGACGATCAGTCCCGGATCGTCGACGTTGACCAGGCACGCGAGCCCGAACTTCGCCGACGAGTACATGGTCGCGTTCGCGCCGACCTGGTCGCGGTACGCGAGCATGCCCTCGTAGCGAGCGTGGCCGTCGAGCACGTGCAGCTTCTTCGGCGCGAACAGCGTGCGCACCTTGCCCGCGATCTCGGCGTTCGCGACCGTCCACAGCCGGTGGCGCGTGCCGTCCTTCGTCGTCACGTCGACGGTGGCGCGGCCGTCCTCGAGCCTGCGGAACATGCGATCGAGCTCGCCGGCGGCGTCGCGGTAGCCCGCGAACACCGGCGTCGTGTGGGCCGCCTCCGCGGCGATCCCCGCGATCGCGGCGTCGCGCGCGTGGGCGTCGGTCGCCTCGTGCGCGCGGATGATGCCCTCGCTCCACGGCTCGAGCCGCACCGCCGCGATCAGCATCTTGCGCGTCACCGTGCGGCCGTCGATCGCGACCTGCTGGTGGTAGCGATACAGCGCGCGGGTCGGATCGCGCACGAGCTCGCCGCGGGCGAGCCGGTCCTTGACGCCGGTGATCGGCGCCGCCGCGACCGCGGCGAGCTCGACCTTGGAGCGATCCCACAGCGCTCCGCGGAACCACGCAACTTGAGCCATGTAGTGACGTTAACTCAAGCGCGCGTGCCGATGTCGCGGCGGACCTGCTTGCCCGCCAGCTCGATGGCATCGACCATCGCGTACGCCCGCGCGCGCGCCTGGGCGACGCTGACGCCGAGCGCGGTCACGCCGAGGACGCGGCCGCCGGAGGTGACGAGCTGGTCGCCCCGCCGCGCGGTGCCGGCGTGGAACACGACGACGTCGTCGCCCGAGCTCGGTGCCCGGTCGAGGCCGCCGATCGGGTCGCCGGTGCGCACCTGACCGGGATAGCCGGCGGCGGCGACGATGACGCACACCGCGACGCGCGCGTCCCACGCGAGCTC
>JBLMXA010000017.1:0-7924 GCA_050257515.1 Acidobacteriota bacterium
GCGGCCAGGGCCTCGGGGATGACGAACACGGGTTGCTTCATGCGAGCTTGCATCTGACTCTCCTTGTCACGTCGAGCCGAGCTCGATCGTCACCCCCATGACGAGGCAGCCATGATCGATGTGACAGCGTCACAGCTCGCCGGTCGTGAACGTCAGCACGCGATCGATCGTGTCGACGCCGGCGGCGAGCATCGCGAGGCGATCGATGCCGAGCGCGATGCCGGCGGACGGCGGCACGTGCGCGAGCGCCTCGACGAGCCGCTCGTCGATCGGATGGACGGGCTTGCCGCGCGCGGCGCGCGTGCGCTGATCGACCTCGAACCGCGCGCGCTGCTCGACCGGATCGACGAGCTCGTCGAACGCGTTCGCGAGCTCGAGCCCGGCGATGTACGCCTCGAAGCGGAGCGCCGTGCGCGGGTCGTCGGGGCGTCGGCGGGCCAGCGCGGCGAGCGGCGCCGGCCAGTCCTCGAGGATCAGCGGCCGATCGAGCCCGGCGATCCCCGGATCGACGCGCTCGACGAACGCGGTGAAGAACGCATCGTCCCACGCGAGGTCGTCGGCGATCGCGATGCCGGCGGCGCGCACCTTCGCCGTCAGCTCGGCCGCGGGCTCGTCGCCGTCGACCGCGACGCCGGCCCACCGGTTCATCGCGTCGCGCACGGTCATCCGCGGCCACGGCGGCCGCACGTCGATCTCGCGGCCGCGCAGCGTGAACAGCGGATGGCCGTGCACCGCGATCGCGACCGCCGAGACCAGCTGCTCGGTGTCGTCGCGGATCGCCTCGAAAGGCCCGGCTTCGCCGGGCCGCGCAGCAACGCGAAGCGGTGCGGAGCCACGATCGAGCGCGGCGTCGCCGCGGTACCACTCGAGCATCGTGAACTCGCGCGCGTGCTGCGCGCCGTGCTCGTGATCGCGGAAGCACTTGCAGATCGTGAAGATCCTCGAGAACCCCTCGGCGAGCAGCCGCTTCATCTGGAACTCGGGCGACGTGATCAGCCAGCCATCCGCGGCGGCGATCGCGTCGAGGTGCACCTCGAGCGCGGGCGCGCGCACGAGCAGCGGCGTCTCGACCTCGAGGAAGTCGCGCGCGCGGAAGAACGCGCGCACGGCGTCGAGCACGCGCGCGCGCACCTCGAGCGCGCGGCGCCGCTCCGGGTCCATCCCTAGCTCACTTGTTGACGCGCTCGTTGTACTCGTGGGTGCGCGTGTCGATCTTGATCGTGTCGCCGATGCGGATGAACAGCGGCACCTGGATCGTGGCGCCGGTCTCGACCGTGGCGGCCTTGGTGACGTTGCCGGCCGCGGTGTTGCCGGCGACGCCGGGCTCGCTCTCGGTGACCTCGAGGAACACGAACGTCGGCAGCGCGATGTCGACGGGGCGCTCGTTGAAGAACGTCACCGTGCACGGCATGTTGTCCTTCATCAGATCGTGCGCGTCGCCGACCAGGTCCTTGCTGACCGTGACCTGCTCGTAGTTCGTCTGATCCATGAACACGAGATCGCCGCCCTCCTTGTAGAGGAACTGCATGTCGCGGGTCTCGACGTTCGCGGGCTCGAGCTTCTCGCCCGACCGGATGTTCCGCTCGATCACGGCACCCGTCAGCAAGTTCTTGAACTTCGTGCGCGTGAACGCCGCACCCTTGCCGGGCTTGACGAACTGGAACTCGATCACGGTGTACGGGTTCCCGTCCATCAACACCTTGAGGCCCTTGCGGATATCCGACGTATCGTACATGGCGGACGGCGGTTTACCCCGCACCCTCCCGACCTGTCAAATGAGCGTTCTCCAATAGCCCGAGTGCGCGCGCAGCGAGCGCGAGGCACCTTACGCGAATGGCTGCCGCGAAGCGTCCAAACCAAAGCTCGACGGCGCTGTCGCTTGTCGATCGCGGGCCCGTATGCGATGGATGGCCCGTGGATGCCGCGGCGCAGTATCGCCAGCTCCTTGAGCTGGGGCGAAACGAGTTCCTTGCCGCCGCCGCTCCGGCCGCGCTGGTGCGCTACCGCAGGGACGAGTTCGCCGACCAGATCAACAGCGGCCTGCACACGCTGACGATCGACGACGATCTCGACTTCGGCGACGGCAACCCGGAGGAGACACGGCCCCACGGCAAGGATCTTCCCCAGGGCGTCGACCTCGAGGTCTATCCGCTGGTCAAGAAGCCCGGCGCTTCGTTCCCCGACCGCATCACGCTCGGCCGCACGAGCAACAACGACGTCGTGATCCCGGATACGTCGGTGTCGCGGCTTCACGCGTACGTGCGGCGCGACGGCAACAGCTGGGTCGTCGCCGATGCGGGCTCGAAGAACGGCAGCTGGCTGCGCGGCCTCCAGCTCGAGCCGCGCCGCGAGCAGGCGCTGACCTCGCGCACCGTGCTGCGGCTCGGCGATGTCGATCTGACGTTCTATCTCGCGGCGGATCTCTACGCCGCGCTCGGAGGTGCGTGATGGGCGAATGGGAACGCCGCCAGCTGTGCCCCGACGGCGCCTGCATCGGCGTGATCGGCGCCGACGGCACGTGCACCGTGTGCGGCCGCGCCGCGCCCGGGTACGACGGCGCGTACCGCTCGGGACCGAGCGAGCCGATCGA
The DNA here is from genome assembly GCA_050257515.1 of Acidobacteriota bacterium. GTDB lineage: Bacteria > Myxococcota_A > Polyangia > Haliangiales > Haliangiaceae > JABFXX01. The sequence continues at coordinate 2,591 of JBLMXA010000017.1, forward strand.
AGACGAAGACGAGGCCGAGGCCGGCGACGACGCGGACGAGAAGGTGCAGGAGCTCGTCGACAAGGCCGAGGGGGCCGTGCACGAGGTCGAGTGGAAGCAGCGCGAGCTGTGCCCCGACGGCGCCTGCACCGGCGTGATCGGCGATGACGGCAAGTGCAAGGTCTGCGGGAGGAGCGCGGCTTGACGCGCGCGACGATCGTCGGCGCCGGCGGGCTCGGCGGTCCGCTCGCGCTAGCGCTCGGCGCGGCGGGTCTCGAGCTGACGATCGTCGATCCCGACACGATCGACGCGTCGAACCTGCACCGCCAGCTCCAGTTCACGCCCGGCGACCTCGGCAAGCCGAAGGCGTCGCTGCTCGCGGCCGCGGTCGTCGCGCGCGGCGGCCGGGCCCGCGGCTACCCGACGCGGTGGACGTCCGAGGACGCGGACGACATCTCCGGCGACTGCGAGCTGATCGTCGACGGCAGCGACGACCCGGCGACCAAGTTCGCGGTCGCCGACTGGGCGGTCGCGAACGGCCGGCCGTACGTGATCGCGGCGGCGCTGCGGTTCGGCGGCAACGCGATGGCAGGCGCGCCTGGCGTCGCGTGCTACCGCTGCCTGTTCGAGGAGCCGGTCGACGCGGCGACGTGTCAGGCCGCCGGCGTGCTCGGGCCGGTGGTCGGCGCGATCGGCGGCGTCGCGGCGGCGCTCGCGATCGGCCTCGCCCGCGGCGATCGCCGCCACGCAGGCTCGATCTTCGTGTTCGACGATCTGCGCCGCTCGCAGGAGCCGCGCATCGTGCAGTTCGCGGCGCGCCCGGGATGTTCCGCGTGCGCGCGCGCGCCGATCGATCCGCTGCGCGGGCGCACGCTCGTCGCGCAGGAGGCGAGGACCTGACATGCCGACCATCCGTATCCCCAGCGCCCTGCGCACGCTCACCGGCGGCGCGTCAGACATCGAGGTCGCCGCGGCGACCGTCCGCGACGCGCTCGTCGAGCTCGATCGCCGCCACCCCGGAGTCGGCGCGCGCGTGCTCGACGCCGCCGGCAGCGTGAAGCCGTTCATCCGCATCTTCGTCGGCCCCGAGGACATCGGCGGCCTGCAGGGGCTCGACACCAAGCTCGGCCCCAAGGACGAGATCGACATCGTGCCCGCGATCGCCGGAGGTCTGGGTGCGTGACGATCAGGTGCAGCGCTACGCGCGGCACGTGATCCTGCCCGACGTCGGCGGGCTCGGCCAGACCGCGCTGATGGTCGCGTCGGCGCGGCTGCCGCTGCGCGAGAGCGAGCCGGTCGCCGAGCTGATCGCCGGTAGCTACCTCGCCGCCGGCGGCGTCGGCACGCTCGTCGTGCCGACCGCGACCGACGCGCAGCGCGCCGAGCTCGCGGCGCACGGTCCCGACACGCGCGTGCTCGCCGACGGCGGCGGCCGCGAGGTCGTGCTCGCGCCGAAGCCGGCGTGGTGGCCGGCGGCCGACGGCGACGCGACGGCGCTCGCGTTCTGGCGCGGCGCGATCGCGGCGACGCGGTGGATGACCGAGACGATCGAGAAGTGACCCCGCCCCGCGTCACGATCATCCCGCCGCACGTGCTCGCCGCGGTGTACGCGCACGCGCGCGCGGCGTTCCCCGACGAGTGCTGCGGATACCTGCGCGGCCCCGCCGGCGGCGATGCGGTCGACGAGGCGGTCGCGTGCACGAACGCGCAGGCGGCCGGCGACCACCCGATCGCGCCCGAGCGCGGCGCCGACAGCGGCTTCGTGATCGCGGGCGCCGAGCTGTTCGCGTTCGCGCGCAGCTTCGACTCGCCGCGCCCGGCGCGCATCGTCTACCACTCGCACCCCAACGGCCGTGCGTACTTCTCGGCGGTCGACCGCGCGGCCGCCGCCGGCGCCGGCTACCCGGTGCAGCACCTCGTCGTCGGCGTCGCGCAGGAGCGTGGCGGAACCAGCGTCACCGAGGCCGTCCAGGTCGCGTGGTCCGAGGAAGCCGGCGATTTCGTCGAGATCGCCCGGTGGACGGTCTAGATGCTACGCTCCGAGATGGTGAGCAAGCTCGACGCGCTCCGCGACACGCTGGCCGGCTACGGCTCGGTCCTCGTCGCGTTCTCCGGCGGCGTCGACTCGGCGTTCCTGCTCGCGGTCGCCGCCGACGCGCTGGGAGAGCGCTGCCACGCGGTCACCGCGGTGTCGCCGACGATGGCGCGCTCGGAGATCGCCGAGGCGACCTCGCTCGCGCAGGAGCTCGGGCTCGGCGCGCGCCACCACGTGCTCGAATCGCACGAGCTCGAGGTGCCCGGCTTCGCCGACAACCCGGCGAACCGCTGTGCGATGTGCAAGACCGAGCTTATGGACGTCGCCGGTCCGATCGCGCACCGGCTCGGCGGCGCGCCGGTCGCGCTCGGCACGAACGTCGACGATCTCGGCGACGTGCGGCCGGGCATCGCCGCCGCGCGCGACAAGGGCGCGCGCATGCCGATGGTCGACGTCGGGCTGGCCAAGGACGAGATCCGCGTCCTCTCGCGCGAGCTCGGGCTGCGCACGTGGAACAAGCCGCAGCTCGCGTGCCTGTCGTCGCGCTTCCCGTACGGCACGCAGATCACGCCGGAGCGGCTGCGCCGCGTCGACGCGTTCGAGGACGGCCTGCGCGCGCTCGGCTTCCGCCAGCTGCGCGTGCGCTTCCACGACACGATCGCGCGCGTCGAGCTCGCCGAGGACGAGCTGCCCCGCGCGCTGCCGCTGCGCCGCGAGATCGTCGCGCTCGGCAAGCAGCTCGGCTTCACGTACGTCGCGCTCGATCTCGTCGGATTTCGCTCCGGCTCGCTCAACGAGGTGCTGCCGGCGCAGACGCTCGTGCAGCTCAAGAGGCCGCCTTCGTGAAGTGGGTCGCGGTGCTCGTGCTGCTCGTCACGCTGCCGGCGCGCGCGGCCGATCCGAAGGACCTGCCGAAGAAGGATCGCGAGCGGCTCGCGAAGTCGACGCAGCACCCTGCCCCGCCCGCGCCCGGCACGAAGCCGGGCAAGCTGATCAACCTCTACAACGAGCACACGCACGAGTGGCTCGCGATCGATCCGGCGTCGCCGCCCGACATCGCGACCGTCGACGTGTTCCTGCGCGATCACTTCACGAACAAGACGACGGTGATGGACAAGCGGCTGATCGACATCGTGGTCGCCGCCGCGGGCAGCTTCCACAGCGATCTCGTCGACGTCGTCTCGGGGTTCCGTCACCCGAAGTACAACCTGATCCTGCGCAAGAAGGGCCACCAGGTCGCGCGCGACAGCCAGCACACGCACGGCCACGCGATCGACTTCTTCATCCCGCACGTCACGACCCAGCAGCTGCAGGCGTGGGCGAAGGCGCAGCACCTCGGCGGCGTCGGGTTGTATCTCGAGAGCGGCTTCGTCCACATGGACACCGGGCCGATCCGCTTCTGGTCCGGCGACTGACCTGGTACTGTTCGGGCCGTGAGGGTGCTCGTCGTGGTCGCACTCGCGGCTGCGGGCTGTAACCAGATCTTCGGGCTTCAGTCGACCGCCAAGGCGATCGACGCGGCGCCCGATGCGTCCACGTGCTGGAACCCCGACCTGCCGGCGACCGCCGACGAGGACATGGACGGGATCTCCGACGGCTGCGACAACTGTCCCGCGCACGCGAACCCAGGCCAGGCGGACATCGACGGCGACGGCGTCGGCGACGCGTGCGATCCGCACCTCGACGACGCGCACGATCACCTCGCGTTCTTCGATGGCTTCGCCGGCACGCCCGACGCGCACTGGGCGATGACCGCGGGCACGTGGCAGCTCGCCGGCGGCGCGGCGGTGCAGCCGACGATGTACGGCAACGGCACGCTGACGCTGCACGGCATCAGCTTCATGGACGCGACCGCCGAGATCCTGTTCACCGGCCAGGACAACGAGAAGCTCGGCTCTCCCGACACCCGCGTGGGCGTGTACGTCGGGGTGTCGCCTGGCGGCGAGGTCGCGCAGCCGAACGCGCTCGGCTGCGCGCAGGACTGGTCGCTGTCGACGGCGGTACACTCGATCGCGATCAGCTACGGAGGGCAGACCGCGAGCACCATGATCCCCGGCAACACGACGGTCGACGAGCTACGGCTCGTGGCGACCGGCCACTGCTTCGGCCGCATGGGGACCGCGACGTTCACCGTCGCCGACGCGACCACACCGCCGGCGACGACCGCCGGCGAGGTCGCGCTGTTCACCGAGGTCTCCGCGGCGACGATCGGATCGATCACGGTGATCGACACCTACTGACATGACCACCTGGATGTACATCGGCATCGGACTGGGCTCGCTGCTCGCGATCGTCGCGATCCACGACATCGCGCAGAAGCGGCACGCCGTGATCCGCAACTTCCCCATCATCGGCCACTTCCGCTACTGGCTCGAGGCGATCGGCCCCGAGCTGCGGCAGTACATCGTCACCTCGAACGACGAGGAGCGGCCGTTCTCGCGCGACCAGCGGCGCTGGGTCTACGCGTCGTCGAAGCGAGAGAACAACTACTTCGGGTTCGGCACCGACAACGACATCGAGCGCGCCGGCTACATCCTCGTCCGCCACAGCGCGTTCCCGCTGCACGTGCCCCACCCCGGCGAGCCCGGCTACGATTCCGAGGCGAAGGTGCCGTGCATCCGCGTGCTCGGCGGCGCGCGCGGCAGGAAGCTCGCGTTCCGGCCGACGTCGATCGTCAACACGTCTGCGATGAGCTACGGCTCGCTGTCGTCGGCGGCGGTCGAGGCGATCAACCGCGGCGTCGCGCTGTGCGGCGCGCTGCAGAACACCGGCGAGGGCGGCATCTCCGACTTCCACCGCAAGGGCGGCGACATCATCTGGCAGCTCGGCACCGGCTACTTCGGCTGCCGCGACGAGCACGGCAAGTTCTCGATGGAGCGGTTCCTCGAGTCCGTCGCGTCGGCGAAGGTGCGCGCGATCGAGCTCAAGCTGAGCCAGGGCGCGAAGCCCGGGCTCGGCGGCGTGCTGCCCGCCGCGAAGATCACGCCGGAGATCTCGCGCATCCGCGGCGTGCCGCTCGGCCGGGACTGCATCTCGCCGGCGGGCCACAGCGCGTTCTCCGACGTGTCGAGCATGCTCGATTTCATCGAGAAGCTCGCAGACTTGACCGGACTGCCGGTCGGCATCAAGTCGGCGGTCGGCGATCTCGGGTTCTGGCGCGAGCTCGTGGGCCAGATGGACCGCACGAAGCGCGGCCCCGACTTCGTCACGATCGACGGCGGTGAGGGCGGCACCGGCGCCGCGCCGCTCGTGTTCACCGATCACGTCGCCCTCCCGTTCAAGCTCGGTTTCACCCAGGTCTACAAGCTGTTCGCCGAGGC
>JBLMXA010000018.1:0-4232 GCA_050257515.1 Acidobacteriota bacterium
GGCGACGTCCCCGGCAAGGCCGAGGTCGCGATCGTCGGCGGCGGCGTGATGGGCCTGTCGATCGCGTACCAGCTCGCGCGACGCGGGCTCACCGACGTCGTCGTGCTCGAGCGCGGCTACCTCGCCGAGGGCGCGAGCGGCCGCAACGGCGGCGGCGTGCGCCAGCAGTGGTCGACCGAGATCAACATCCGGCTGATGCAGGAGTCGGTCGATCTGTGCCGGCGGTTCGCGGTCGATCTCGGCGTCAACGTGTGGTTCCGCCAGGGCGGCTACCTGTTCCTCGCGCGCTCCGCGAAGGAGGTCGCGCGGCTCGAGAAGAACATCGCGATCCAGAACCGCTGCGGCGTGCCGACGAAGATGCTCGAGCCGGCCGCGGCGCGGGAGATCGTGCCCGAGCTCGATCTCACCGGGATCGTCGGCGCCGCGTACAACGCGACCGACGGGATCCTGTTCCCGTGGCCGTTTCTGTGGGGCTACGCGCGGCAGGCCGCCGCGTACGGCGTGCGGATCTTCACGAAGACGCCGGTCACCGGGCTCGCGAAGACCGACGGCGGCTACGAGATCGCGACGCCGCGCGGCCGCGTCCTCGCGCGCCGGGTGATCAACGCGTGCGGCGCGTGGTCGCCCGAGCTCGCGAAGCTGATCGGCGTCGACGTGCCGACGTGGCCGATCCGCCACGAGATCTGCTCGAGCGAGCCGCTGAAGCCGTTCCTGAAGCCGATGGTCAGCGAGCTCGCGAGCGGGCTCTACTGCAGCCAGTCGATGCGCGGCGAGATCGTCGGCGGCGTCACCCTGCCCGGCCACGGCCCGACGTACGCGATGGGCTCGACGCTCGAGTTCCTCGCGACCTACGCGCGCCGGCTCGCGCGGCTGATGCCGATCCTCGGTGACATCAAGATCCTGAGGCAGTGGGCCGGCCCCTACGACCAGTCACCCGACGGCAACCCGATCGTCGGCGCGGCGCCCGGCCACGACGACTTCTTCCTCGCGTGCGGCTTCGTCGGCCATGGCTTCATGATGGCGCCGATCGTCGGCAAGCTCTACGGCGAGTGGCTGACGGGCGGTCAGCCGCACGAGATCTTCCAGCGCTACACGCTCGCGCGGTTCGCCGGCGACCACGCGGTGCACGAGAAGGAAGACTTCAACATCGGGTGATCTTCTCGTCCGGTCGTGCTCGTACTCGTACTCGTACTCGTACTCGATCCGGGGTGGGCAGATCGAGCACGAGTACGAGTACGAGTCAGAGCTGGTCGGCAGATCGGTCCGGTATGCTTCAAACGTGAAGGCGAGCTGGGGCGAGCGCAGCGGCCTCGTCACCTCGCGCGACGAGCTCGAGGCTGTGCAGCGCGAGATCGATGCGAGCGGGCAGCCCACGATGGTCTTTCTCACGGCACGGGACGGTCGCTGCCTCGTCGTCGGGCTTGGCGCCGCAGAATCCGTTCTGACGTACGTCGACGCAGACGCGCGATCGTTTCATAGCCTCGGCGCCATCGGCCACAAGGGGCATCTGGTCTTTCTCAACCGGGACCAGCTCGACGAGTTCATGGCCGAGATGGCGATTCCGACCACGGTCGCGTTCGACGCCGCCGTGGAATTCCTCGAAACCGGCGAGCGCCCGTCATCCGTGCGCTGGGAGGCCGACTGGGGCGAGTGAGCGTCGCGGTCCCCCTACCGGCCGATTTCTGGTAGACAGCAAGACGTGTCGATCCTCGCCGCACACACGATCGGGTTCGTCGGCGCCGGCAACATGGCCGAGGCGCTGATCCGCGGCCTCGTGCGCGGCGGTCACGTGCCGCCGGGAAAGATCGCGGCGTCGGCGCCGCGCCGCGAGCGGCTCGACCAGCTCGCGACCGAGTACGGCATCGAGGTGACGACCGACAACCGCGAGGTCGTCCGGCGCTGCGGGCTCGTCGTGCTCGCGGTCAAGCCGCAGATCCTCGACAAGGTGCTGCGCGAGATCGGCGATCAGATGCACGAGGGTACGCTCGTCGTCTCGATCGCCGCGGGCGTCGGCACCGAGGCGATCGAGGACTCGGTCGCGCCGGGCGTGCGCGTCGTGCGCGCGATGCCGAACACGCCGGCGCTCGTCGGCGCGGGCGCGACCGCGATCTCGCCCGGCAAGCTCGCGAGCGAGACCGATCTGAAGACCGCGCGCGCGCTGTTCGACGCGGTCGGCATCACCGTCGTGCTCGACGAGTACCACCTCGACGCGGTCACCGGCCTGTCGGGCTCGGGCCCGGCGTACATCTTCCTGATCCTCGAGGCGCTCGCCGACGCGGGCGTCAAGGTCGGGCTGTCGCGGCGCGACGCGCAGCGGCTCGCCGCGCAGACCGTGATGGGCTCGGCGAAGCTGCTGCTCGAGACGAACCAGCACCCCGGCATGCTCAAGGACATGGTGACGTCGCCCGGCGGTACCGCGATCGCCGGCCTGCACACCCTCGAGGAGGGCGGCCTGCGCACGACCTTGATCAACGCGGTCGAGACCGCGACCAAGCGCGCGCGAGAGCTCGGCCGCGGCGGGAAGTAAATGATCCGCGAGGAAGCCGGCGCGGTCGCGTTCGACATCCTCGTCCAGCCGCGCGCGTCGCGCGCGAAGATCGGGCCGGTGCACGACGGTCGGATCAAGATCGCGGTGACCTCGCCGCCGGTCGACGGCGAGGCGAACGCGGCGGTGATCGAGCTGCTCGCGAAGCACCTGCACGTGGCGAGAGGAGCGATCGAGATCGTCGCCGGCGCGACGGGGCGCCGCAAGACCGTGCGCGTCGCCGGCATCGCCCGCGCGCGGATCGAGGAGCTCGCGCGATGAAGTGGGCGCTGCTCGCCGCCGTGCTCGCGGCGTGCAACGGCACCTCGGGCACGCTCGCGGTGTCGCTGGCGACGGCGCCGGGCTCGACCGTGCTCGACAGTGCCGACACGCTCGAGCTGATCCTGACGAACCCGCACCGGGTGACCACCGCGCACCGCGGCAGCGGCGGGTTCTCGATCGAGCTCGACCTGCCCGCGACGAACACGACCTCGTCGCTGATCGTCGACGCGTTCGACGCGAGCGGCGCGCTCGTCGCGACCGGCGCGTCGCCGGCGTTCCCGCTCGGCGCGATCGACGCGAAGGTCGTCATCTACATGGCCGCGCCGGACTCGATCGCCGCGGCGCCGATCGCGCTCGCGCCCGCGCGCAGCGACGTCGGCACCGGCACGCTCGCGTACGGCGCGCTGTTCGCGGGAGGGCGCGATGCGAGCGGCGCCGCGAGCGACGCGGTCGCGATCTACAACACCTACGATCACTCGCTCGTCGCCGGCATGGCCCTGCCCGCCGCGCGCGCCGGCCTCGTCGTCGGCATCGGCGCGAACGACATCGCGTACCTGTTCGGCGGCAGCGATGCGTCGGGCGCGGCGACCGACACGCTGTGGCGCTTCGACACCAACATCGCCCCGAACGGCGCGTACGTCGACTACGGCGACAAGGCGGGCTTCGCGCGGGCCGACCAGCTCGCGCTGCCGCTCGGCAGCGACACGTTCCTGGTCACCGGCGCGCCGCCGGCCGAGCTGAGCGGCCTCGATGGCTCGCTCGCGCCGCGCAGCGAGCTCGCCGCGCTGCCCGCCGCGGGCGCGACCGTGCTCGGCACCGACGGGACGGTGACGACGATCCTCGCCGGTGCGGCCGGCATCGTGCGGTTCCGCACCGACATGTTCGACACGCTCGCGGCGGCCGATCAGACCGGCGCCGCGGTCACCGCGCTGCCCGGCGGCCGCGTGCTCGTCGCGTGCGGCGCGGGCGGCGGCGTGGTCGTCGACGCGGCGACCGGCGGCATGCAGCCGGTCGCGATCCCGATGACGCCGAGAACCGGCTGCGCGCTCGCGGCGACCTCGCGCCACCTGCTCGTCGTCGGCGGCGCGACCGCCGAGCTCTACGACGCGACGTCGCTCGCCTACTCGATGACGATCCCGCTCGTCGCGGCGCGCACGTCCGCGCGCGCGGTGCCGCTGCCGAACGATCAGATCCTGATCGCGAGCGGCGTCGACGCGAGCGGCGCGCCGGTAGACACGCTCGAGCTGTTCACGCCGGAGCCGGTGGAGTAGCCGGCGGGTCCGGAGGTGGCGGCGGTGGCGCGTCGACCAGCTCGACCTTCTTGCGCCGCACGACCGCCCCTAGACCTCGCGCCATGTCGACGACTCAAGCATGGAATGCGCAAACGATTCACGCCCGAACGACAGACGGCCATGGCATGGTGCGG
>JBLMXA010000019.1:0-4286 GCA_050257515.1 Acidobacteriota bacterium
AAGTCGCCGCCCTTGACCGTGTCGTAGAACAGCCGGTGCACGGAGTCGCCGTCGTTCTGGTAGTTCTTCGCTGCGTTGATGCCGCCTTGCGCGGCGATCGAGTGGGCGCGGCGCGGCGAGTCCTGGAAGCAGAAGCAGGCGACGTCGTAGCCGAGCTCGGCGAGCGTGGCCGCGGCGGCGCCGCCGGCGAGCCCCGAGCCGACGACGATCACCTTGTACTTGCGCTTGTTCGCCGGGTTGACCAGCTTCATCTCGAACTTCGCGGTCTCCCACTTCTGTTCGAGCGGACCGGCAGGCACGCGAGGATCGAGCTTGCCCCGTCGTCGGTCGTCGCTCACGAGATCGCTCCGACGAGCACCGCGGTCGGCGGCAGCATGTAGCCCACGAACAGCGAGACCGCCACGATCGGGCCGAGCGGGTCGGTCTTGTACTTCGGATGGCGCAGCCCGAGCGACTGCAGCCACGACGCCGCGCCGTGGCCGAGGTGCGAGCACAGCATCGCGATGCCGACGAGGTAGACCGCGTAGATCTCCGGGCGGCGGAACGCGTGGACGAACATCCCGTAGGTGTCGCCGTTCGGCGCCGGGTTGATCGTGAACTGCCAGATGTGGAACGCGAGGAACGCGAACACGATCATGCCGGAGTAGGCCATCGTGCGGCCGATCGCGCTCGACACGACCGGCCGGTACACCGCGTAGCGCGTCGGCCGCGCGGCGCGGTTCTTCGCGACGAGCCCGATCGCGATCACGACGTGGACGATCAGCAGCAGCAGCAGCCCGGCGCGCACCGGCCACTTGACCTCCCACAGGCGCTGCAGGAAATGCGCGTAGCTGTTGTAGAGGTCGGGCCCGCCGAACATCTGCAGGTGGCCGAGCATGTGGAAGATCGCGAACAGCAGCAGGAGCAGGCCGCTCACCGCCATCACGTGCTTGGCTCCCACGGAGGAGCGCAGGTAACGGCCGAACCAGGACCCCCGTCGAGGGATTCCCTCGTCCCGAGGTGAGCCCGTCCTCGCTGCGCTGCGGGCGGGCTTCGATCGATCGTCCTCGGTCACGGTGGTTGGATGCCACCACAACTAGTGGAGGTGCGGCAACGTTTCGGGCCGGGGATTCGCCTACGCGACGCGATGGACGAGCGGCTCGCCGCGCGCGAGGCGGCCGAGGTTGTCGATCACGACGTCGACGATGCGCGCGAACGCCTCCTCGGTCGAGCCGGCGAGGTGAGGGAGCGCGAGCACGCGCGGATCGGCGTACAGCGGATCCGCGGGATCGGCCGGCTCGATCCACTGGACGTCGAGCGCGACGCCGCCGAGCCGGCCGGCCGCGAGCGCGGCGACGAGCGCGTCGCGATCGATCACGCCTCCGCGCGCGCAGTTGACGACGAGCGCGCCCGGCTTCATCGCGGCGAACGCGGCGGCGTCGAGCAGGCCGCGGGTCGAGGCGTCGAGCGGGCAGTGCAGGCTGATCGCGTCGGCGGCGGCGAAGAACGCGCGGCGATCGCCGGTCGTGGCGCCGCGGCCGAGCGCGATCACGCGCATGCCGAGTGCCGCCGCGCGCTCGGCGAGCGCGCGGCCGGTGCGGCCCATGCCGACGACGCCGAGCGTCTTGCCGGCCAGCTCGATGCCCAGCGGCGTGCCGACCTCGCGCGCCGCGAACGCGCGCTGCGCCGCGGGCAGCCGGCGCGCGAGCGCGAGCAGCAGGAACAGGGCGTGCTCGGCGACCGCGACGTGGTTCTGGCCGGGAGCGTTGCACACCGGGATGCCGCGCGCGGCGGCTGCCGCCAGCTCGATGCCCTCGGTGCCGGCGGCGGGCTGCTGGATCAGGCGCAGCCGGCGCGCCGCGGCGATCGCGTCGGCGGTGATCCGCGCGTTCGACGGCAGCAGCACGTCGATGTCGCGGACCGCGGCCGCCAGCGGCGTCGCGCGGTCCCAGCGCGCGATGGTCGACCCTTCCGGAAGCCGAGCGGCGATGTGATCGACGATCGGGAGCCAGCCCGAGCCGCAGAACAGCAGCTGCATCGCGCCGCACTATAGGCCCGCCGCTTGCTGGACGTCCCGGCACGATGGCCCACAGGACCGAGATTCGCCGTGGTTTCGCCGCGTTGACCCGTGGTGGTGCAACCATCAGGCTGCACAGCGCCGTGCTCGGCTTGGGGGTGATCGCCTCGGGCTGCGTCGCCGGCGGGCCCGATGTCTCGGAGGTCGAGAGTGCGTCGACGGTCGGCGACTACGTCGGCTCGTCGTGCTCGACGGCGGTCGTGATCGGCCTGTCGAAGCAGATCGCGGACGAGGTCGGCTGCGAGCATCCGAACAACGGGCTCGTGCCGTTCGCCGCCTCGGGGACGCTGCAGATCACGAGCAACGCGGTGCTGCCGTACCTCGAGACCGACGCGAAGGCGGATCTGGTCAAGGTCTCGCAGGGCGCGACGATCCAGGTCAACAGCGCGTTCCGCACGGTCGTCCAGCAGTACCTGCTCTACCAGTGGTACCAGCAGGGCCGCTGCGGCATCGCGATCGCGGCGACGACGTCCACTTCGATCACACCGCGTCGGCCGACATCCGCGGGCAGGACATCAAGGCGTTCCAGGTGCTGTGGAACCGCAACCATCCGAGCGATCAGATCGCGACCGACGGCGCGTACGGCCCGCAGACCGGCGCGCGCATCGCGATGTCCCCGGCGACCGGCTTCGCGATGGGGCCGACGTGCGGCACGGGGACGACGCTCGGCGCGAGCGTCGTGTCGGTCGACGGCCCCGACCAGGCGCCGCCGCAGACGCAGGTCCACTACGCGATCACGCTGAAGAACACCGGCACCGCCGACTGGCCCGGGTCGACGAAGTTACAGCTCGCGAGCGGCACGTCGAGCCCGCTGCACGACGCGAGCTGGACGTCGCAGACGGTGGTCACGACGATCGGCACCGCGATCGCGGCTGGCAAGCAGGGCACGGTCGACTTCGACGTGACGACGCCGGCGACCGACACGCAGATGCCGGTGATGGAGACGTTCGCGCTCGACGACGCCGGCACGAAGTTCGGCTCGATCGATCTCGCGATCACGGTCGTGCCGGGGATGACCCAGCCGGGCAGCAGCGACGGCGGCGACACCGGCGACACCGGCGGCGCGGCGTCGGGCGGCTGCAACGCGGGCGGCGGCGCGGGCGGCGGCGCGGGCGGCGGGCTGACGATCCTGCTCGCGCTCACGGCCCTGGTGCGACGCCGACGAGCTGCGTGATCGCTCGGTCGTCGACGAGCCGGCGCGCGAGCTGGTACGTGATGATCAGCGGCACGCGCAGCAGCTGGACGCGCAGCGACAGCGCGCCGCCCGCGGCGGCGTGACGGTCGCCGGCCTTGTCGAGGGCGCCGGCGCCGAACAGCTCGACGTCGAGCTCGCGCACGAAGCTCGTCGGCAGCACGCGTAGCGTCGCCGCGACGCCGCGATCGACGATGATCGGATAGCGCCACGCGACCTGCGCGAGCTCGACGCGGTCGGTCGTGATCGCGTAGTCCTCGTAGCCGCGCAGCGGCTCGACGAAGCGCAGGTTCGGCGGGAACCGCGTGTCGTCGAACGCGGGCGACGTGTCGCGGCTCGCCCACAGCTCCGCGAGCCCGGAGTCGCCGCCGAGCTGGAGCAGGCCGGTGTCGGACGGCGCGATCAGCGCGCGGCCGCGCACGAACGCGCGCAGCGTGTGGCGGCGGCCCAGCGGCAGCGGCACGACCGCGCCGAGCGTGCCGCCGACGTCGGTGATGTCGCCGGCGAACGTCGACAGCGCGTGCGGGTACACCGCGACGGTCGTGGTCGCGATCAGCGCGCGGCGCTCCTCGGTGTAGCGCGTGGTCTCCGCGGACTCCCAGAACAGCGACGCCTGCGGGCCGCCGACGTGGCGGCGCACCGGCGTGGCGCCGGGCGCGGCGTCGTAGTCGTCGGTGTAGACGCCGCCGAGCGTCGACGTCAGCGTGCCGCGGTACGTGTACTGCGCGAGCGCCATCGCGTCGCGCGTGCGGCGCTCCTCGATCGACGTGATCGACGGATCGGTCATGTCGACGAGCGTGTTGCTCCAGTCGACGAGCGAGAGCTCGCCGATCAGCAGCACCGGCGCGAGCATCGCGTCGAGGTACGCGATGTCGACCCCGTAGTGCGTGCGCTTGACGTCGCCGAGCGCGGGCTGGACGTAGCCGGCGGCGCTCCAGCGCTGCAGGCCGAGACGATCGCCGCCGGCGAGCACGAGGCCGAACAGGACCGAGCTGTCGGGCGTGACGAGCAGCGTAGGCGAGCGCTCCTGCGGAAAGA
>JBLMXA010000020.1:0-4758 GCA_050257515.1 Acidobacteriota bacterium
GCTCGCGCGGCTCGGGCCGGCCGCCGACGCGTGGGACGAGGTGCTCGCCGAGGGCGCGGCGCTCGCCGAGGAGCTCGAGGCCGCGCACCCGGCCGCCGCCGCGCGCGCGTGGCACCTCGTCGGCACGTGGCGGCGCGATCACGCGCAGAACCGCGACGGTGCCGCGCGGGCCTTCGATCGTGCGGTCGCGCTCGCGCCGAACGACACCTCGGCCGCGCAGCAGCTCGATCAACTGCTGCGTGCCGAGGGCCGGTGGATCGATCTCGCGGCGCTGCTGCTCCAGCGCGCCGACGTCGAGCCCGATCTCGGCCGCCGCGGCGAGCTGCTCGCCGAGCTCGGCGATCTGTACGAGCACTACCTCGCGCAGCCCGCGGACGCGCTCGCGTGCTACGAGCGCGCGCGCGTCGATCAGCCCGACTCGCGCGACGTGCTGCTCGCGCTCCGCCGGCTGTACCGCGCGAACGCGGCGTGGAGCCAGCTCGGCGAGCTGCTGCGCGAGCTGATCGACACGTACGATCCGGCGAGCGAGCGCGCCGAGCTCGTCGATCTTCACGTCGAGCTCGGCGGCGTGCTCGCCGACCAGCTCGCCAAGCCCGAGGATGCGGTGCGCGAGCTGCGCGCCGCGCTCGAGCTCGAGCCACGCCACCCCACGGCGTTCCGCGCGCTCGCCGCGATCTACCAGGCGACCGGCCAGGCCGACGCGCTGCTCGATGCGACCGAGGACGAGGTCGATGCCGCGACCCGCGGCGATCAGTTGCAGCGCTACCCCGACGTCGCGCGCGGCTGGTTCGAGCGCGGCCGCTTCGATCGCGCCGCGGCGTGCTGGCACAAGCTGATCGCGCTCGATCCCAAGCTGCTCGCCGCGCACGAGGGGCTGTCGGCGGCGCTGCGCGCCGACGAGCAGTGGTCCGCGCTCGCGGCCGTGCTGCGCGCGCGGCTCGAGCTCGTCGCCGACCCGGCGGCGCGCGTCGCGCTGCTGCTCGAGCTCGGGGAGCTGCTCGACACGCGCCTCGACGAGTCCGACGCGGCGGCCGCCGCGTACGAGGGCGCGCTCGCGATCGATCCGAAGCACCGCGGCGCGCTCGACGCGCTCGCGCGCCTGCACGATCGCGCCGGCCGGCTGCAGCCCGTGATCGCCGTCCTGCAACGGCTGCTCGAGCAGACGCCGGTCGAGACCGCCGCCGCGCGCGCCGACGTGTTCCAGCGCCTCGGCCACGCCTACCTGAACGCGCGCGACGTCGCGACCGCGCGCTCGAACCTCAAGACCGCGCTCGGCCTCGACCTGTCGAACGCCGGCGCGCACGAGGGCATGGCGCGCATGCACCTCATGCAGGACGAGGTCGTGTCCGCCGGCGAGGAGCTCGTGCGCGCCGCCGAGCTGTCGACCGATCCGGGCGAGCGCATCCGGCGGCTCGCCGATGCCGCGTGGGTGTTCCGCCACCGCCTGCACGAGACCGAGCGCGCGCGCCAGTGCCTCGCGCTCATCCTCGAGCTCGAGCCCGAGCACACCGACGCGAAGGCGGCGCTCGCCGAGCTGCTCCACGACACCAAGCAGTGGCAGGAGCTGTGGCCGCACCTCGAGCAGGAGATCGCGCGCGTCGACGCCGACGCGTCGTTGCCCG
Source organism: Acidobacteriota bacterium (assembly GCA_050257515.1). GTDB lineage: Bacteria > Myxococcota_A > Polyangia > Haliangiales > Haliangiaceae > JABFXX01. Next base: position 1,623 of record JBLMXA010000020.1, read on the forward strand.
CCGGCGAGCGCGCCGACGTCTACACGCGTGCCGCGCGCTGCGCGCTCGAGCTCGACAGCTTCGGCAGGGCGATGGAGCTCTACGATCGCGCGTGCGCGCTCGACCCCGGCGTGCCGCTGCAGCTCGAACGCGCGGAGGCGCTCGCGCGCAGCAAGTCGCTCGACGCCGCGGCCACCGCGCTGCAGACGATCGTGCTGCGCCACGCGCAGACGCTCGACCGGGGCCAGCTCGTCGGCGTGTACCGGCGGCTCGCCGAGCTGCACGGCGCGCTCGGCAAGCCCGCGCAGGCACAGCTGTTCCACCAGAAGGTGCTCGAGCTCGCGCCCAACGATCCGGCGACGCTGCGGAGCCAAGCCGACCTCCACGCCGCCCGCGGGCGCTACGACGACGCCGTGATCAGCCTGCGCGCGCTCGCCGACGCCTCGCAGGGTGCCGAGCGCGTCGCGGTGCTCGAGAAGATCGGCGATGTCTACCGCGACAAGCTGAAGAACCTGCCGCGCGCGATGTCGGCCTACCTCGAGGCGCTCGAGCTCGAGCACGGCAACCACCGCCTGCTCCAGCGCATGCTCGATCTGCAGAGCGAGAGCGGGCAGTGGAAGCAGGCGCTCGAGACGATCGAGCGGTTCCTCGAGCACGAGCCCGATCCGGTGCGCCGCGGCGCGTACTACGTCGCGTCGGCCGAGATCCGCCGCAACGAGCTGCGCGACAAGCCCGGCGCGCTCGACGCGTACGAGCGCGCACTCGACGAGCTGTTCCGCCAGCAGCCGCCGAGCGCGGCGGCGCGCACGCGCGGGCTCGACACGTTCCGCACCGTCGACGAGATGCTGACCGCCGATCGCGCGTGGGCGACGCAGGAGCACACGTACCGGCGGATGATCAAGCGCATCGCGCAGGACGATCCGGCGCTGATCGCGCTGTGGCACGCGCTCGGCGAGATCTACCGCACGCGGCTCAAGCAGTACCAGGGCGCGATCGAGGCGTTCGAGGTCGCGCACGCGCTCGATCCGGCGAAGTCCGCCGACCGCGCGAGCATCCTCGCCGAGCTGTACGCGCTCGTCGGCAAGAAGCGCCCGCAGGAGGTGCCGCAGCGCGCGGCGAAGCTCGTCGAGACCGCGCCGACCAACCCCGATGCCTACCGCGCGCTCGGCAAGACCGTGGTCGAGACCAGCCGCGGCGTCGACGAGGCGTGGTGCGTCGCGCGCGCGCTCGTCGTGCTCAAGCAGGCCAACGCGGAGGAGGCGGCGCTGTACAAGCGCTACCAGGCGCACGAGGTGCGCAAGGCGACCGGCATCCTCGACGAGCAGGCGTGGGCGAACGTCCGCCACGCCGACGAGGACCGAGCGATCAGCGCGATCTTCGCGCTGGTGTGGGAGGCGCCGGTCGCGCTGCGCGCGGGCCCGGCGAAGGCGTTCGAGCTCAAGCCGAAGGAGCGCATGCCGGTCGAGGACGGCACGCGCGTGCTCGCGAAGATCTTCCGCCACGCCGCGCGCGTGCTCAACGTCGGGCTGCCCGACGTCTACGTGCAGCCGCGCCGCCCGGGCCGCCTGCTGCTCGCGAACTGCATCGAGAAGGGACGGCTGATGCCGGCGGTGATCGTCGGCCGTGATCTGATGACCGGATATCGCGACACCGAGATCGCCGCGGCGGTCGGCGCGATGCTCGCGCTGCTGCGTCCCGCGTATTACCTGAAGCTCGCGCTGCCGAGCGTCGACGAGCTCGAGGCGGCGCTCGGAGCCGCCGCGCAGCTCGTCGGCCATCCGTGGGTCGGCCGCGGCGAGCTCGAGCCGCTGCGCGCCGCGTTCGTCGCCGAGATGAAGAAGCGGCTCAACCGGCGCAGCGCCGAGGCGCTGATCGCGCTCGCGGGCCGGCTGCCCGAGCGCCCCGACCTCGCGCGCTGGCGCGAGGCGGTCGATGCCGCGGCGCAGCGTGCCGGCCTGCTGGTGAGCGGCGAGCTCGCCGCGTCGACGCGCATGCTGTCGACCGAGGCGGGAGCGCTCGGTGGCCCGCGCCCGGCGCAGCGCGTCGAGGATCTCGTCAGCTACTCGGTCTCGCCGAGCTACTTCGCGGTCCGCAGCCACCTCGGCATCACCGTCGGCTGACAACCAGCGCCATCGAGGCACGTCGCAGCGAGATTGCATGATCCCGCAGTGCCACTGCTGCAAATCGCACCGGATCCTGCGTTGAGGCGTTCGACCGGATCGTGGAGCGTTGAGGTTCGTCACTCGACCAGGAGAAGATCATGGCGACCGTCCAGAGACACTCGAGCTATCCGAACCTGCTGCTCGTCACCGGTTCCGATGTCGTGACCGGCGACTACCGGGCCAACATCAAGTCGGCGATCTACAGGCAGACGTCGGCGACCAGCCCGGTCTATCCCGGCTCGCACGACATGTGGATCACGTACTTGCTCGGCGACGGAGGCGGCGAGGGCGGCGAGGGGTATGCGGATGCGACGGCGTCGCCGCATCCGCTGAGAGCGGTCGTCGAGATCGGTGATCCGGCCGCGGCGCTCGCTGGGCAGGTCGACACCATGCTCCAGGAAGTCGGCCATCGCTGGCTTGTGCCAGCCGACATGACAATCAACCTGGATGGCACTGCGCGTGCGCTCGAGCGGTCCGAGACCGTGCAGTACGAGGTCAACCGTGGCGTGCCGTACAGCGGCCCGCTCCTCCTCGGGCGCTCCGACGTGCACTGGAGCTCGTACTTCGACGGCGACGCCTCGCCGATGGACGGTCTCGGCTTCTCGCGCGGGAACTTCGACGACGGGATGAGGCGCTGGGACGTCCAACCGCCGCCGGTGCCACCAGTTTCGGTTACCGGATTGCCGTCGCTCACACACCTGCAAACGTACTGCGATCTCGATCTCGTGATGATGGGAGTCAAGACGCCGCAGAGTGCATATCCCGCGAGAGGTGGAAGAATCTACTGGATCGAGCCGCAGGTCACGGCACCTATCGAGTACCAGGTCGGGATCGTCGTCGCGTTCTCGGCGACGGACTTTGCCTTCTTCGGCTTCTACAAGGATCCTCGAACGCTCGCGTTCGAGCGAAGCACCGGTGGTACTCGCACGACCGCGAACGTCGGAGTGAGCTATCACCCGTTCAGCCAGCCGTTCGGCGCGATGATGCTGCGCGTG
>JBLMXA010000021.1:0-4641 GCA_050257515.1 Acidobacteriota bacterium
CGAAGTGGGTCGTCACGCCGATCGCGACGGCGGCGCTCGTCACCGCGATCGAGATCCCGCACCAGCGCGCGAGCTCGGGCTGCCGCGCCGTGGCGCCCGCGAGCTGCAGCACGGCGAGCGCGCCGACGAGGAATGCCAGCGCGTTGAACGGCGACGCGAGCGTGCCCGGGTGCCACATCGTGCCGCTTCCGTCGAACGGGAGAAAGCTCGCGAGCACCATCACCGCGCCCGCGGCCACGATCGAATAGCTAATCTGCTTCATGGTCATTCCTTGCCGGACGCCGATCGGTGTCAGCAAACGTCGTACCGCCGGCAAGCGCGCGAAACCGGCCCGGGTTCGTGAACACGCGTTCATGACTGTGGCGCGGCGGGTGTCACCCGAAGCTGGGCTCGACCGCGAACGCGCCGATCGTCGCGAGCTCGCGGAGCGCTGGCGCGGGGCGAAACACCTCGGTCGGCGCGCACATGCCGACCGGGCCGGTCCCTCGCCTCGCGAGCTGGCGCGCCGCCCACGCGGCGACGACCGCGCTCGCGCGGTACAGATCGACGCCCGACACGACGACCTGCGCCGCCGAGAACCCGCGGCGCGCCTGCGCGACCACCGCGAAGCGCGTGCGCGCGTAGTCCTCCTCGGGCGGCGCGTACGGCGCGAGCAGCTCGGTCGCGCGCCTGGGCACGAGCGGCAGCGCGCGCGCGACGAGCCGCAGCGCGGTCGATGCGAGCCGGTCGCGCGTCGTCGACACGTACGTCTGCACCTCGCGCGCGGCGACGTGGCGCGGCAGCGTGATCACCTCGCCGCCCGGAAACGACACGACGTCGCGCTCGCCGCCCATCGCGGACCCGGCGTTGATCCGGCGCCGCATGCGCGCGGGCGCGACCGGCTCCCAGCGATCGCGCCGCCACGCGAGCCCGCGCACCGCGAGGCCCGCGAACACCGCGCGCTGGCTCGCCGGCGACAGCACGAGGTCGTCGAACACGTACGAGATCGCGAGCTCGTCGAGCGGTCGATCCTCGGCGAGCCGCGCGACCGGCTGCGCGCGCACCGGATCGCCTTCTTCGACGACGCCGCACACGTGCTGCGCCGCCCACGCGGCGGCGAGGTCGCCGAGCCCGCCGTTGACCGCGCAGCCCATCACCGCCACGTGCCCGGAGTGCCGCGCGTCCGACTCGTGGCGCTCGTACATCGCGTGGACGAACGCCTGGTCGCCGCCGAGATCGACATAATGCGCGCCGGCGGCGAGCGCCGCGAGCAGCAGCGGTTCGCCGACCTCGGCGAGCGGACCCGCGCAGTTGAGCACCACCTTCGCGTGCGCGAACGCGGCCAGCAGCGACTGCGCGTCGTCGAGCGTCGCGACGCGGCGGTCGGCGGCCGCGTAGGTCAGCCGCTCGAGCGCCTGCTCGTCGCGGCCCGCGACCGCGAACGACGCGCCCTCGACATCGAGCTCGCCGCACGCGTGGCGGCCGGCGACGCCGGTCGCGCCGTAGACGACGATGTCGGCGGTCACCACGGCGGCTTCCAGCGCAGCGCGAGCGCGAGCGCGTGCTCGATCCGCCCGTAGTCGCCGGCGGCGGTCGCGATCGCGTAGCCGAGCCGCGTGTTCTGGCACTGCTGCGTGGAGTAGTCGTAGCCGCTGTCGATGCAGTCGAGGCGATCGCGCGGATCGAACGCGCTGTTCGTCACGCTGACCGGCAGGTAGTACTGCAACCCGTAGGTGAGCTGGAGCACCCAGCTGTCGCTGAACCTCACCGCCGCGCCGACGTCGACGGTGAACGACAGCGGATCGATCGTGATCGGCGAGGTGCGCGCGTCGTCCACCGACGCGGTCTCGAAGCCGAGCCGGCCGCCGAACCGCCACGCCTCGGGGTTCGTGACGCCGACGCCGCCGGCATCGACCTGCTCGACTCCCGCCCACAGCGCGAACGGATCGCGATAGCCGCGCGGCCGCTCGGTCCACTCGGGGATGCCGTTGCTCGGGAACGTCGAGCCGTAGCCGCGCACGTCGTACGCCTGGAACCGCGACAGGTTCTCCCAGCGAAACCCGACGTGCAGCTCGTACGGGCCGATGATCCGCGACCGGAACTCCGCGTCGACGCTCGTCGGCTCCTGGACGTTGACGGTCGCGCCGCCGGCGACCGTGGTGCCGCCGTCGCGCGGGGCGCGCGTCACGGTCATCCGCCCGGTGAGCCCGTACTCGACGAGGTCGACGCCGGGCTGGAAGTGGTACGCGGCGGCGAGGTACATGTCCTTTCCGAGCACGTAGAGCGCGCCGAGGTCGACGGTGAACGCGTCGAGCGAGGTCCACGGCGCCTGGACGTCGACGTCGTAGATCTCGGTCGCGTTCGGGTTGCCGAGGCCGCACGGGCCGCTGCCGCAGCTGGAGTCGACGCCGCCGGGGCCGTGACCCGCCTCGAGCGCGGTGTCGCGCGCGTAGCGCAGGTGGAGCTGGCGGCGCGCGGTCGCGATGCTGACGCCGAAGTAGAGCTCGTCGGTCAGCTTGAAGCTCGACGACAGCTTGGCCGAGTAGATGCGCTCGCCGCCGCCGAGCGTCTGGTACTCGAGATCGGCGTGCCCGCTCGGGAACATGTCGATCGGGTAGCTGTGGAACGCGGCCGCGAACGTCGCGCTGTCCTTGTAATGGAGCACGAGCGCGAGCAGCCCGCCCGGCCCGGCCTGGGTGTCGTGGATGCTCGGCCCGCGCGACAGCGCGCCGCTCGCCAGATCGAGCGTGCGCGTGTCGATCGAGCGCGAGTCGAGCACGAGCGAGCCGCCGAGGTAGACCTCGTTCGTGGTGCCGAGCGCGAGCGCCGCGGGGTTGACGTCGATGGAGGTGGCGCTCGGCGTGGCGGCGCCCGCGAACACGGCGCGGCCCTCGGTGGGATCCGTACGCGGCTCGGCGCGCGCGGGCCCGGCGGCCGCCAGGCCGCATACGAGCGCTGCGCAGATCGCGCGGGACATCGCGCGCAACGTATCACCGCGAAGTATGCTGCCTCCATGCTCGCGCGCCTCGGAACGATCACCTTCGCGCTCGCCGTGCTCTCGGCCACGGCCTGCGAGAAGACGACTCACGAGAACATCGACAAGTGGAAGACGACGGAGAAGGGCCCCGGCAAGCTCGCCAAGGCGCTCTCCGACGGCTCGCTCGATCCGGATCTGTCGGCGCACGCCGCCGCGAACATGATCCAGATGGGACGCGATCAGGACGTCCGCCACACGCTCGAGTCGATGCCGCCGGCGCGCCGCGACAAGGTGATCGGCGCGCTCGCACCGCGGCTGTGGAAGATCGCGCGCATCGAGGGCGAGATGGAGCTGCCGAAGTCCTCGACGCAGATCAACGCGAAGGACGCGCTGATCCAGCTTCGCAAGTACGCCGACCCGAACACGAAGCAGCAGATCGACGGCTACCTGATCGACTGGTACTGCGTGCCGTCGTACGACGACGCCCACGGCGGCGGGCGCGCGGTGCTCGGCACGATTCGCGGCGACGCGGCGATGCGCACGGTCGGGCCGCCGGCGGCGAAGAAGATGATCGAGGTCGCCAACGGCGTGATCGCGGCGCCGGGCCAGGACAAGGTGAAGAACCGCATCGGCGACGAGCTGTTGACCGCGCTCGCCGCGACGTGCGCGCCCGAGACCGTCAAGTACGTGCTCGACGTCGCGAAGATGGATCGCGGCGACACGACGCTGGCGGAGCGCGCGATGAACGCGCTCTACAAGGCGTACGTCAATTCGGGCGGCGAGTTCGATGCGTGCCCGAAGGATCCGCTCGTGCCCGAGCTCGACGAGATCGTGTCGATCGCGAAGGACGACCGCGTGTCGGGACAGGCCGGCGACGATGCATTCTCGCTGATCAGCGCGGTCGGTCCCCCGGCCTGCATGTCGCCGCTCGTCGGCATGATCGCGCACCCGCACGCGAACCCCGCGTTCAAGTTCGCGGCCACGCAGGCCGCCCTGCGCTGCGGTGGACCACCCGCGATCGCCGATGTGGTCCACGCGCTGCCGGAGGGTCCCTACAGCCAGCGCGAGCTGCTCGGCGGGGTGGCGGGGGAGATCGCCAAGCTGACCCCGCGCGACCCCACGCTCGCCCAGGTGCGACAGCTGCTCGACGACCACCGGACGCTCGTCCGCTGGGTCGCCGTGGAGACCCTCGGCGCGATGAAATCCGTCGAGGATGCCCCCCGGCTCGAGGCCATCAAGTCAGCGGATAAGCTGGTCGGTTTCTGGGGGGGAGCGGGTAAGCCCGACCCCACGCTCGGCCAGCGCGCAAAGGAGGTCGCGGGCCAGCTGAAGGGCGCCAAATAGCCCGGAACCTCGCGTCGGCAGAGGGGATGTAGTAGAGTAGTTGATGCCGGGAGAGGTCGCCTAGCAGGCGGCGGCGGAGGGTTTGCCCGCAGGAGTTATCGCCGAGATGGATCAGAGCAAGAAGACGATGCGGCACTTTTACTGCCGCGACGTGCTTTGGGAGACGTTCGAGCAGATGGCGAACGACTTCGATTGCTCGATCGACTATCTCGTCAACGAGGCGATGCGTTACTACGCGCGCTCGAAGAACTACCAGTCGCCGGGGGGCGGCCCGCAGATGACGGGCGGTCAGCCGATGGCCCCGCCGAACGGCGCGGCGGCGAGCAGCTACGCGCCGCCTG